>VAWU01000028.1:50750-51266 GCA_005888325.1 Actinomycetota bacterium | reverse complement strand
TGAAGGCGCACGAGCCGGCCGTCACTGCCCAGCTCGACGATGTAGCCGTCGACCTCGTCGGCGATGCGGCGCACCATCTCGGCCCGTTGGAGCACCGAGACGACATCGCGCACGGTGACGAGGTCCTCCACCTCGAGCGCCGACAACGACGCCGACACGGTGTCGAGCCGGGTCTTGTAGCGCTCGAGCGTCTGCAGCGCCTGGTTGGCCCGGTTCAGCAGGCGGGGGATCAGCTCGAGCGGGTGCTTGACGTCGCCGTAGTACACGGCGATCACCGACATGTCCTCCGACACCGAGATCACGGGTACGGGGATCGACCGGGCCACCCGCTCGGCGGTGCGGTGCCGCGTGCCGGTCTCCGATGTCGGGACGTTGGGGTTGGGGACCAGGTGCACATTGGCACGGGCGATGCGGCTGGCGTCGGGCGCGAGGATCACCGCGCCGTCCATCTTGGCCAGCTCCGACAGCCGCTGGGGCGTGAACTCCGCATCGAGGAGGAACCCACCCGAGCAGATC
>VAWU01000028.1:0-50707 GCA_005888325.1 Actinomycetota bacterium | reverse complement strand
CGGTCGAGGCCCTCCCGCAGCGGGCGCCCGGGCGCGACGGCAGCGAAAGCGTCCATGAGCGCCTTGCTGCGCCGGGGGGGCACGCCGAAAGAGTAGCGGCTAGGTCGAAATTCGCACCCGTTCACGCCGCAGCCCGAGGGCGACGACGGCCTCGCTCAGCGTGCCCGCGCGGCGGACGGTGATGCCAGGTGGCGGGTCGGGGGCGGACGTGGCCACGAGCGCCTGCCCGAAGCCGAGCCGCGCCGCCTCGGCCAGTCGTCGCGGGGTCTGGCTCACCTGGCGCAGCTCGCCCCCGAGGCCCACCTCGCCGCAGGCCACGAGGTCGTCGGGCAGCGCGGTGTCGGTGTGGGCGGAGGCAAGGGCCAGGGCGAGCGCCAGGTCGGCACCGGGCTCGACGACGCGCACGCCGCCGACCGCGGAGGCGTAGACGTCGGACCCGCCGAGCGACAGCTGCACGCGACGGTCGAGCACCGCCAGCAGCAGGGCCAGCCGGCCGCTGTCGAGCCCCTGCGCCGACCGGCGCGGCATGGCCGCGACGGCGGCGGGCCCGACGAGCGCCTGGAGCTCGACCAGGAGGGGCCGGTGACCCTCGATCGTGGGCACCACGACGGACCCCGGCACGCCGGCGCGGCGGTCGGCGAGGAACATGCCGCCCGCGTCGGGCACGCCCAGCAAGCCCGCGTCGACCATCTCGAACAGACCGAGCTCCGACGTCGGGCCGAAGCGATGCTTCAGCGCGCGCAGCAACCGGAGGGCGTGATGACGCTCGCCCTCGAACGAGAGCACGGTGTCGACGATGTGCTCGAGTACCCGCGGACCGGCGAGGGCACCCTCCTTGGTGACGTGGCCCACGAGCAGCGTCGCGAGACCACGCGCCTTCGACACCTGCACCAGCTGCTGGGCGCACTCGCGCACCTGCGTGACGGACCCGGGCGCGGACCCGAGCTCGGGATCGTGGAGCGTCTGGATGGAGTCGATGATGCACACGTCGGGCGCGACCTGCTCGATGTCGGCGACGACGTTGGGGAGCACGGTCTCGCCCACCAGCCAGAGCGACGCGGGCAGCGCGCCGAGGCGCTCGGCGCGCAGGCGCACCTGCTGGCGGGACTCCTCGGCGGACACGAGCAGGCAGCGGGCACCGCCCGCGGCGAGCGACGCGAGCGCCTGGAGCAGCAGCGTGGACTTGCCGATGCCGGGCTCACCGCCGAGCAGGGTGACCGAGCCGGGCACCAACCCGCCGCCGAGCACCCGGTCGAGCTCGCCCACGCCCGTCGGACGCGCCGCCCACTCGTGCGCGTCGACCTCGACGATCGGCACCGCGCGCTCGGCGGCGGCGCCGGGCGCGCCCACCCCGGCCGGGCGCTCGACCTCCTCGACCAGCGTGTTCCACTCGTCGCACGCCGGGCAGCGGCCGGCCCACTTGGGCGCGCCCGCCCCGCACTCGCCACACCTGAACAACGTCCGGGCCTTGGTCACGGGCGCGACCCTACGCGTGCCCTACGACACCGGACGCGGACCGTCTGCGCCCGCCTCAGGCGCCTCCGGGGCGTGCCGGGTCACGCGCCGCCGGCGCCCTGCGAGCAGCGTGACGGCCCCCAGCGCCAGGGCGACGGCCCCCACGCCGGTCAACCCGAGGGCACGCACGTCCCACGACACCGACGACGCGTCGAGCCGCACCGGCGGCGCCCCCACGCGTGGCCGCCACGTGCGCACCCGACCGGGGAGACGCGCCGTCACCCGCACCTTCAGCAGTCGCTCGAGGTCGACCCCGAAGCGGCGCTTCAGCGTCGCCGCGTCGACACCGGGGTTGGCCGCTCCCAGCCGGCGCTCGAGCTCGGCGTCGGCGAACCCGGCGAGCCCGGTCCCGAGGTCGACGGTGCCCGTGAAGCGGACGCGGGAGCGGAACCGCGAGCCCCCGTGCGTGAGCGCGAAGCCGCGAAAGGGGCCGCCGGGCCCGGTGAGCTGCGCGACCGCCCGATGCGCGCCGGCCGGTGACGCGAACGGATGGCTCGCGCGTATCCACGTCAGGCCGTCGCGCTCGCGCTGCGGCCCGACGACGCGCCAGCCGGCTCGACGAAGGTCGTCGACCTGCAACTGCCCCGCCAGATCGGGCACCTGGGCCAGCGCCTCGCGGTCGAGCCCGACGCCGGCGCGGATGACGCCGCCCCCGTCGGCGCGGGCGTCGACCTCGGTCGCGATCGTCACCTGGCACGCGGAGCACACCAGCAAGAGCGCCACGACCGCGAGGAGCCCCAGGCGGGGCGACGCAGTCGCCAGGTCAGGTCGTGCGGACGATGAGGAGCGAGCGCGACGCGTGGTGGCTCACCTTGTTCGGCACCGAACCGAGGAACGAGCGCCCGGCGCCGGTCATCCCCCGATTGCCCACCACGAGCAGGTCGTAGCCCCCTTCCTCCGCGATGTCGAGCAGCGCCGTCGCGGGGTCGCGCCCGTCGACGCGCGTTTCGATCGTGACGGCCGCGTCGCGGTGCCGCTCCGCCTCGGCTCCGACGACGTCAGCCGCGTCGTCGTGGCGACCCGCCATGACGATGGTCAGGCCGGCGCCGAACGCCGCGGCCACCTCGACGGCCCGGTCGACGGCGCGAGCTGCGGTGGTCGAGCCGTCGGTGCCTACGAGTACGCGCTCCAGCACGGCCGTCGACCGTAGTTGCTCGACGTGCCGCGCGCGGCCCCGTACCCTCGGCTCTCGATGCGACGGCCAGGAAGGCGACCGCTCGGAGCAGCCATCGTGGCCTTGGGACTGTTCACCTCTCTCTCGGCGCCCGCGATCGCGCGTCCCACCGCGCCCAACACCCCCAACGCAATCAATGCCGACGTGACGCACCGCGCGCAGCACCGGCGCGTCTGCCCACGGGAAAGCGGCCTCACGGTCGCGTGCCAGGCGATCGTGGTCACGCGCTCCGACGGCCTCCACCCGCTGGCCCTTCCCGGCCCGTCGGGCTTGGGGCCCTTCGATCTCGCCGCGGCCTACGGGTTGTCCGACCCGCGCCGCACCGACTGGGTGTGGAACGGGCGCAAGGTGATCGTCATCGACGCGTACGACAACCCACATGCGGAGTTCGACCTCGCCGTCTACCGCCAGACGTTCGGGTTGCCGCCGTGCACGACGGCCAACGGGTGCTTCAAGAAGATCTCGCAGGAGAAGGGCACGCGCCTGCCGCGCGGCGACGTCGTCTGGGGCCAGGAGATCGACCTCGACCTGCAGATGGCATCGGCCGTCTGTCCGCTGTGCAAGATCACGCTCATCGCGGCGGCGTCGGCGGAGCTGCCCGACATCACGCGCGCGGCTCGGCGCGCGGTCAGCCGCAACACGAGCGCGATCAGCAACAGCTACGCCACCGATGAGTCGCCCGAGAACAACGCCTTCGAGACCGCGTACGACCAACCGGGCATCGCCGTCACCGCGAGCTCCGGCGACAGCGGTTACGCCAGCACGTTTCCGGCGACCTCGCCGCACGTGATCGCGGTCGGTGCCACCAGCCTGGTGCGCGACTCGTCACCGCGCGGCTGGGACGAGACCGCGTGGAGCGGCAGCGGAAGCTGGTGCAGCGCGTCGTTCGACCCGCCGGCCTGGCAGCTCGGCCTGGTCGCGTCGGACCCGAGCGGCAGCACCTGCACCCGACGCACCACCGCCGACGTGGCCGTCGTCGGCGACCCGGCCACGGGCGTCGCCGTGTACGATAGCTACGGCTCCGTCGGGGGCGACAACTGGTTCCAGTTCGGAGGCACGAGCGTCGGAGCACCCATCGTGGCGGCCCTGTTCGCGGTCGCCGGCGACGCCGTGCAGACCGCCGCCGTCTACCCGTACCCGGCCCGGCGTCTCTACGAGCAACGTGCCGCGATGCGCGACGTCACCTCGGGCTCCAACGGCAACCCGCTCCACGACTGCTGGCCCGCGTCGCCCGATCCCTACTACCTGTGCCACGCGCAGGTCGGCTACGACGGCCCCACCGGGCTGGGCGCGCCGAACGGCTTGGGAGGGTTTTAGCCCGCGCTGCTACTCGGCCGGGCCGGCCTCGGCCAGCTCGACCGGCGGCTGGGGCTCGATGCTCTCGATGGCCCGGAAGGCGATCTCGCCGTTCTCGGCGTCGACGATGATCGTCTCGCCGGCGCGGAACTCCTTCCAGAGGATGCGCTCGGACAGCGCGTCCTCGACCAGACGCTGGATCGCCCGGCGCAACGGTCGGGCGCCGAGGGCGGGGTCGTAGCCCTTCTCGGACAGCAGGGTCTTCGCCGCGTCGGTGAGCTCGAGACCCAGGCCCTGGGTGTCGAGCTGCTCGCGCACCCGGCGCATCATGAGGTCGACGATCTGGAACACCTCGTCGCGCGTGAGCTCGTGGAACACGATCGTCTCGTCGATGCGGTTCAGGAACTCGGGCCGGAAGTGCTGCTTGAGCGCCTCGTTGACCTTCTCGCGCATCTTCTCGTAGGTGACCGCCTCGTCGGTCTTGGCGAAGCCGATGGCGGCCTTCCGCAGATCGGCGGTGCCGAGGTTCGACGTCATGATGATGACGGTGTTCTTGAAGTCGACCGAGCGACCCTGCGCGTCGGTCAGCCTGCCGTCCTCCAGGATCTGCAGCAGCGCGTTGAAGACGTCGGGGTGGGCCTTCTCGATCTCGTCGAACAGCACGACGGAGAACGGCTTGCGGCGCACGGCCTCGGTGAGCTGGCCGCCCTCCTCGTAGCCCACGTAGCCGGGAGGTGATCCCACCAGCCGGCTGACCGTGTGCTTCTCCATGTACTCGCTCATGTCGAGCTGGATGAGGTGGCCCTCGTCGCCGAAGAGGAACTCGGCGAGCGTCTTGGCCAGCTCGGTCTTCCCGACACCCGACGGTCCGAGGAAGATGAACGAGCCACTGGGCCGCTTCGGGTCCTTGAGGCCGGCGCGCGTGCGCCGGATGGCCTGGGACACCGCCTTGATGGCGTCCTCCTGGCCGACGACCCGCTTGTGCAGCTCGTCCTCCATGCGGAGGAGCTTCGCCGTCTCCTCCTCGGTGAGCTTGTAGACGGGGATGCCGGTCCAGAGCGACAGGACCTCGGCGATCTGCTCCTCGTCGACCTCGTCGAACAGGTCGATGCCGGCGTCCTTGATCTCCTGCTCCTTGGTGGTCCTGCGCTCGAGCAGCGCCTTCTCCTGGTCGCGCAGCCGCGCCGCCTGCTCGAACTTCTGGTTCTCGATCGCGGTCTCCTTGTCCTTGCGGACACGCCCGATCTCGTCCTCGATCTCCTTGTAGTCGGGCGGCGTCTGCATGCGCCGGATGCGCATGCGGCTGCCGGCCTCGTCGATGAGGTCGATGGCCTTGTCGGGCAGGTGGCGGTCGGAGATGTAGCGGTCGGAGAGGTTGGCCGCGGCCACGATGGCCTGGTCGGTGATCGTGACCCGGTGGTGCTCCTCGTAGCGGTCGCGGATGCCCTTGAGGATCTCGATGGTGTGGGTGACCGTCGGCTCCTCGACCTTGATGGGCTGGAAGCGGCGCTCGAGCGCAGCGTCCTTCTCGAGGTGCTTGCGGTACTCGTCGAGCGTGGTCGCGCCGATGGTCTGCAGCTCGCCGCGCGCGAGCATCGGCTTGAGGATGCTGGCCGCGTCGATCGCGCCCTCGGCCGCGCCGGCGCCGACGAGCGTGTGCAGCTCGTCGATGAACAGGATGATGTCGCCGCGGGTGCGGATCTCCTTCAGCACCTTCTTCAGGCGCTCCTCGAAGTCGCCGCGGTAACGGGAGCCCGCGACCAGGGCGCCGAGGTCGAGGGTGTAGAGCTGCTTGTTGCGCAAGGTCTCGGGAACGTCGTTGGCCACGATGCGCTGGCTCAGGCCCTCGACGATCGCGGTCTTGCCGACGCCGGGCTCGCCGATGAGGACCGGGTTGTTCTTGGTGCGGCGCGACAGCACCTGCATCACGCGCTCGATCTCACGCTCGCGACCGATGACGGGGTCGAGCTTCTTCTCGCGCGCGAGCACGGTGAGGTTGCGTCCGAACTGGTCGAGCACCAGCGAGCCGCTCGGCGCGGCCTCGCCGCTCGGGCCCGCGCCTGCGCCCGAGCCCTTCTCGCCCTGGTAGCCCGACAGCAGCTGGATGACCTGCTGACGCACGCGGCTCAGGTCGGCGCCCAGCTTCACGAGCACCTGGGCGGCCACTCCCTCGCCCTCGCGGATCAGCCCGAGCAGGATGTGCTCGGTGCCGATGTAGTTGTGGCCCAGCTGCAGCGCCTCGCGCAGTGACAGCTCGAGCACCTTCTTGGCGCGCGGCGTGAAGGGGATGTGACCGCTCGGCGACGAGCCCCCCTGGCCGATGATCTCCTCGACCTGGTTGCGGACGGCTTCGAGCGAGATCCCGAGGGATTCGAGCGCCTTGGCGGCGACACCCTCGCCCTCGTGGATGAGGCCGAGGAGGATGTGCTCGGTGCCGATGTAGTTGTGGTTGAGGAGCCGCGCCTCTTCCTGGGCCAGGACGACAACCCGGCGGGCTCGGTCAGTGAAGCGTTCGAACAATTGACACCGCCTCCCACGACGGTCGTAGGTGCCGACTCAGTCTACTGGCCATAGCTTCGTAGGGAGATGCCCCGAGGTTTACCGATTCCCCTGTTCGGCGGCCGCGAACGTATCGTGCAGGCGTGATCGACCTGGCCTCGCTGCTGCGACTGCCCTGCCTGGGCGACGATCTCGCCCGGGTGGAGACGGCCCTCCTCGTATCGATCGAGGCCGACGACCCCTTCCTCACCGAGGTGGCCGGGCACCTCATCAGCGCAGGTGGGAAGCGTCTCCGCCCCGCTCTGACCCTCGCCGCCGCCTCCACGGCCGACGGGGGGGACGTGACCCCCGCCTCGCGCGACGTGGTCATGGGGGCCACGGCCGTCGAGCTCGTGCACCTCGGGTCGCTGTACCACGACGACGTCATGGACGAGGCCGAGAGCCGCCGGGGGGTCGAAAGCGTGAACGCCCGCTGGGGCAACCTGGTCGCCATCCTGGCGGGCGATTTCCTCCTCGCCCGGGCGTCCGAGATCGCCGCCTCCCTCGGCACCGAGGTCGCGGGGCTCCTCGCCGCCACCATCAGCCGCCTCTGCACCGGGCAGGTGCGCGAGGTGCGCACCGCCTTCGACAGCACGCGCACCGAAGCCGCATACCTCGCGTCGATCACCGACAAGACGGGGGCGCTCATGGCGGCCAGCTGTCGCATCGGGGGCATCACCGCACGGCTGCCGCGCGCGCACATCGACGCGCTGACGACCTACGGCCAGCAGCTCGGCATGGTCTTCCAGATCGTCGACGACATCCTCGACGTGGTCGCGACCGACGAGCAGCTCGGCAAGCCCGCCGGCAACGACCTGGTCGAGGGTGTGTACACGCTGCCGGTCATCCGTGCCCTCGCCGATTCCGACGGCGCGGACGACCTCGCCGCGTTGCTGGGCGGCCCGATCGACCGCGCCGGCGCCGACCGCGCCCGCGCCCTCATCCGGTCGAACGGCGCGGTGGCGGCCGCCAAGGACGTCGCCCGTCTCTACGCGAAGGAGGCGGCCGCGGTGCTCGACGAATTCCCCGAGAGCCCGGTGGTCGGGGCCCTGCGCGGTGTCGGCGACCACCTGATCGACACGATCCCGGGCTGACGCGCGCAATTCGGCGGCGCCGAGCGGCCGGGTCGCACTGGACGTAGCGTGACGTGCGATGTTCGAGCGTTTCACGGAACGGGCGCGGCGGGTGATCGTGCTGGCCCGGGAGGAGGCGCGCCTGCTGGACCACGACCACATCGGCACGGAGCACCTCCTGCTCGGCGTCGTCGCCGATGACGGGGACGCGGCCGGGGCGCTCGCCGACCTCGGGCTGGATCTCGAGACGGCGCGTCGCGAGGTCGAGGACGCCGTGGGCCGCGGTGCCGCGACTCCGAGCGGGCACGTCCCCTTCAGCCCTCGAGCCAAGAAGGCGCTCGAGAGCTCGCTGCGGGAGGCGCGGGACGACGGGCACGACCACATCGGCCCCGAGCACATCCTCCTCGGCATCGTGCGCGACTACGACGGGACGGCGGCCGAGGTGTTGGCGAAGCACGAGGCTTCGCCCGAAGCGCTACGCGCGCACATCCGCTCGCGCCTCGAGACCGGCCCTGCCGCAGCCACCACTCCGCCCCTCTGCGGGCGTTGCGGCGCCGGCCTCACCGACGCGCTGACGACGACTGAGGTGCAGGTGCCCGAGCACGAGGGAGAAGGCCGCCTGGCCGTCACGTTCGCACGCTGCGAGCGGTGCGGCGCCGTCGTCGGGCTGTTCCCCGGAGGGCCCTGAGGTGTTCGAGCGCTTCACGGATCGCGCCCGCCGGGTCGTCGTCCTCGCCCAGGAAGAGGCGCGGCTCCACAACCACAGCTACATCGGCACCGAGCACATCCTCCTCGGCCTCCTGCACGAGGGCGACGGAGTCGCCGCGAGGGCCCTCGAGTCGATGGGAATCGCGCTCGAGGCCGTCCGCAGCCAGGTCGAGGAGATCATCGGCGAGGGTGGCCTGTCGCCGAGCGACCACCTCCCCTTCACACCTCGCGCCAAGAAGGTGCTCGAGCTCTCGCTGCGTGAGGCGATGCAGCTGGGCCACAACTACATCGGAACGGAGCACATCCTGCTCGGCCTGGTCCGCGAGGGCGAGGGCGTCGCCGCCCAGGTGCTCGTGAAGCTGGGCGCCGACCTGAGCCGCGTGCGTCGCCATGTCATCCAGCTCCTCTCGAGCCTGACCGGCGCGCGGGAGAAGGTCGACGTGACGACGGCGCCGGTCGAGCCCGACGTCGAGCCGCGGTGTCCCCGCTGTGGCGCGGACCTCACCGCGCAGGCGGCGTACCGCATGACCGATGCGGGCGCCGCGATCGTCTTCTGTCTGTGGTGCCACACGACCGTCGGCGTGTTGGGACCTAAGCCTGCTCCGGCCTGAGCGTCGGGAACAGGATGACGTCGCGGATGTGGTGGACGTCGGCGAGGAGCATCAACACCCGATCGATCCCGATGCCGAGACCTCCCGTCGGTGGCAGGCCATATTCCAGGGCGCGCAGGTAGTCGTCGTCGACGGTCATCGCCTCGTCGTCTCCGGCCGCACTCTCACGTGCCTGGTGCTCGAGCCGGGCGCGCTGCTCGTCGGCGTCGACGAGCTCGCTGAAGGCGTTGCCGATCTCGCGTCCCGCGATGATCGGCTCGAAGCGCTCGACGAGACCGGGAAGCTCGCGGTGGTCGCGCGCGAGCGGTGAGACCTCCTTGGGGTAGTCGCACACGAACACCGGTCCCCAGAGCTCGCCTTCGGTGGTCTTCTCGTAGATCTCGAGCACGAGCTTGCCCGGGCCCCACCCGTCGTCGACCGGCACGCCGTGCTCGCCCGCGATGCGGCGCAGCTCGTCGACCGGCATCCGCACGTCGACGTGGGCTCCGATCTGCTCTTCGATCAGCGCGGTCATCGACGCCCGACGCCACGGAGGCGTGAGGTCGAGAGCGCGACCCTGGAACGCGATCTTCGTCGTGCCGCGCAGCTCCTCGCACAGATGGGCGACCAGCTCCTCGGTGAGCACCATCATGTCGCCGTAGTCCGCGTAGGCCTGGTAGAGCTCGAGCATCGTGAACTCGGGGTTCCAGCGGTAGCCGATGCCCTCGTTGCGGAACACCCGTCCGATCTCGAAGACCCGCTCGAAGCCGCCGACCACCAGGCGCTTGAGGTAGAGCTCGGGGGCGATCCGCAGGTAGAGGTCGAGGTCGAGCGCGTTGTGGTGGGTGACGAACGGCTTCGCCAGCGCGCCACCCGGGATCGGGTGCAGCAGAGGTGTCTCCACCTCGACGAAGTCGCGTTCCTCCAGCCAGCGTCGCGTCAGGCTCAGCATGCGGCTGCGCATGACGAACGTGCGGCGGGCCTCGTCCGTCACCCACAGGTCGACGTAGCGCTGCCGGTAGCGCGTGTCGACATCGGCGATGCCGTGCCACTTGTCGGGGAACGGACGACGGGCTTCGGCCAGCAGCACCCACTCGTGCACGCGCACCGAGAGCTCGCCCGTCCTCGTCTTCACCACCTCGCCTTTGGCCCCGATCCAGTCGCCGTGCGACAGCGCGGTGAGCTCCTCGAATCGCGCCGTCACCTTCGGCGTGCAGAAGAGCTGGATGCGTCCGCTGCCGTCCTGCAACGTGAAGAACGCGAGCTTCCCCATGGGTCGGTGCAGCATGAGCCGTCCGGCGACGGTCACGATGACGCCGGTCTCGGCCTCGGGCGCGAGCTCGTCGAACTCGTCGTGCAGCGCCGCGGCCGTGTGGTCGGGCTCGAAGCGGTACGGGATCGTCACGTCACGCGGTGTTCTTCTCGTAGATGAGGCGCAGGCCGTGCAGCGTGAGCCAGGGCTCGTGGTGCTGGATGGTGTCGGAGAGCGGGGCGATCAGCCCACCCAGGCCACCGGTCGCGATCACCGTGCTCCTGCCCAGCTCGTCCTCGAAGCGCCGCACCATGCCGTCGACCATGGCGACCGTGCCGTAGACGACGCCGGCCTCGATCGACTCCACCGTGCTCCTGCCGATGACGTTGCGCGGCTCGACCAGCTCGACCCGCCGCAGCCAGGCGGCACGGGCGAACAGCGCGTCCATGCTGATCTCGATGCCGGGCACGATGGCCCCGCCGAGGTACTCGCCGTCGGCCGAGATCGCGTCAAAGGTCGTGGCCGTGCCGAAGTCGACGACGACGGCCGGCCCGCCGTACAGGTCGAGGGTGCCCACCGCGTTCGCGATGCGGTCGGCGCCCACCTCGCGGGGGGTGTCGTAGAGGATGGGGACGCCGCTCTTGATCCCCGGCTCGATCACCACCGCGTCGAACCGGAAGTAGCGATCGGTCATCTCGCGCAACGCGGCCGTCAGGCGCGGCACCACCGATGACACCGCGATGCCGGTGATGTCGTCGTCGAACGAGAACCCGTGCTGATCGAGGAACTGGGCGAACAACAACGCGTGCTCGTCCGACGTGCGCTCCGCGTTGGTGGCGATCCGCCAGTGGTCGAGCAGGTCACCATCTCCGTAGAGGCCGATGACGGTCTGGGTGTTGCCGACGTCGACGACGAGCAGCATGACGTGCGGCTAGGCCCTTCCCGCGATCTCGATGTCGAGACCGATGTCGAGCACGGGCGCGGAGTTGGTGATCGACCCGGCCGAGATGAGATCGACGCCGAGGTCGAGGTACTGCCCGAGCGTCTCCATGGTGACGCCGCCGGAGACCTCGACGAGGCACCGCCCGTGGATGGTCGACACACATGCCGAGACCTCCTGCGGCGACATGTTGTCGAGGAGCACGACGTCGGCACCGGCCTCGACCGCCTGCTTCACCTGGTCGTGGGTGTCGCACTCGACCTCGACCGTTCGGCCCGGCCAGTGCAGCCGGGCCCGGTCCACGGCCTCCTCGATGGTGATGCCGGTGAGATGGTTGTCCTTCACCATCACGAAGTCGGACAGGCTGCCCCGGTGGTTGGCGCCGCCGCCCGCGCGGACGGCCGCCTTCTCCAGCGCGCGCAACCCCGGCGTGGTCTTGCGGGTGTCCCAGATGCGGGCCTTTCCCTGGGTGGCGCGCACCCAGTGCCGGGTGGTCGACGCCACCCCGGAGAGGTGTTGCAGGAAGTTCAGCGCGGTGCGCTCGGCCGTCAGCATCGACGCGAGCGGGCCCTCCACGTGCGCGAGGGTCTGGCCGGGACCGACCTCGTGGCCGTCGTCGGCCTGCCAGCGCACCTCGAGCGCCGGGTCGACCTGGTGGAACACCTCGGTAGCGGCGGCGCAGCCGGCAAGGACACCCTCCTCGCGCGCCACGATGGCGCCCGTCGCACGTTGGTGCACCGGGATGAGCGACGCGGTGAGATCGCCCAGCGCGCCGATGTCCTCCGCCAGCGCCCGGGCCACCGCTTCACGCACCGCGGCGCGCGGCGGATGAACGGTGCTCATGCGTTCCTCGCGACGCCGCCGCGCTTCTTGAAACCGAGGCCGATCACCAGCCGGAGCTTGAAGCGGTCCACCACGTCGGGGAAGTCGGTGCGCGTGTGCGCGCCGCGGCTCTCCTCGCGGACCGACGCGGCGGCGATGAGCGCCCGTCCGACCGTCGCCAGGTTGCGCAGCTCCCACACCTCGACGCGATCGTCGCCGGTCGCATGGTCGCCGGCCTCTCGCGCGGCACCGTCGGCTTGTCGGAGCGACGACGCGTCGCGCAGCACACCCGCGTGGGCGGTCATTGCCCGCTGCAACTCCTCGCGCGCCTTGGCCGGCGTCACGTCGCCGGCGCGGCGCGCCCGACCGGACCGCAGGTCGGGGCCCTCGATGCGGCGGCCTCCCTCGTCATCGAGCACGCACCGCATCGCCCCGGTCGGCTGCGGCCCGTCGACCCCGGCGAGCACCGCCTCGACGACACGAGGCGCGAATACCATGCCCTCGAGCAGGGAGTTGGACGCGAGGCGGTTGGCACCGTGGACGCCGGTGCACGCCACCTCGCCGCACGCCCACAGCCCCGGCAGGGCGGAAGCGCCTTCGAGGTCGGTGACGACACCGCCGCTGAGATAGTGGGCGGCAGGCGCGATCGGCAGCCAGTCGACCGTCGGGTCGAGGCCGACCTCGCGCACCGCCGCCGCGATCGTCGGAAAGCGCTCGTCGAAGCGCTCGAGCCCGGTGGCGTCGAGCCACAGGTGATCGACTCCCTGCTCGAGCATGCGCGCCGTCATCGCGCGCGACACGACGTCGCGTGACGCCAGCTCGTCGACGAAGCGCTCGCCGCTCGCGTCGCGCAGCCGCGCTCCGTGGCCGCGGAGCGCCTCGGAGAGCAGCGGTCGCGGCATCTGCGGATGGTGCAACGCAGTGGGATGGAACTGCATGAACTCCACGTCGGCGACCGGGACTCCGGCCCGCAGCGCCATGGCCTGGCCGTCGCCGGTCGACTGCGCGGGGTTCGTCGTCACCGCGAACAGCTGGCCCGCGCCGCCGGTCGCGAGCAGGGTGTGCGCTGCTCGCACCTCGTGGCGCACACCCGCGGCGTCGAGGGCCACCACCCCGCGGCACCGGCCTCCCTCCACGAGCAGGTCGACCGCGAACCAGTCCTCGTAGAGCGCGGCGGCGGTACGCCGCACGGCCTCGACGAGGGCCCGCTCGATCTCCACGCCGGTCGCGGCGCCGCCTGCGTGCACGACCCGGGCCCTCGAGTGCCCTCCTTCGCGCGCGAGCTGCAACACGCCGTCGGGATCCCGGTCGAACACCGCGCCGAGCGCGATGAGCTCGTTGACGCGCGCCGGCCCCTCGTCGACGAGCACGCGCACCGCGTCGACGTCGCACAGCCCCGCGCCCGCCGCCAGCGTGTCCGCCAGGTGGAGGTCGGTGGAGTCCTCGTCGTCGTGCAGCGCCGCGGCCACGCCCCCCTGGGCCCACCGGGTCGCCGACTGCGTGAGCTCGGCCTTGCTCAGCACGCCCACCCGCAGGCCCGGCTCTGCCGCCGCGCGCACCGCGGCCGAGAGCCCGCCGACACCGCTCCCGAGGACCAGCAGGTCGAGATCGGGGGGTGGCACGAGGCGAAGCTAGTCGGTCAGGTCGTGCAGCTCGGCCTGCAGGGCGGTCATGGCCGGGTCGGTCGGACGGTTCCGGGAGTCCACGTGCACGACGCGCGGCTCGAAGCCGTCGAGCTCGGCCTCCTCGTAGTCGCCGTAGGTGATCACGATCACGCGGTCGCCCGGATGGACGAGCCGAGCCGCGGCCCCGTTGAGCTGCACCTGGCCCGGCCCGCCCGCGATGGCGTAGGTCTCGAAGCGGGCGCCGTTGTCGATGTCGAGCACGGCCACCTGCTCCCACTCGCGGATGTCGGCTGCGTCCATCAGCACCGGGTCGAGGCTGATCGACCCCACGTAGTGCAGGTCGGCGCTCGTCACCGTGGCCCGGTGGACCTTCGACTTCATCATGCGGCGGCGCATCAGATCGTCACTCCCCTGTTGTCGATGAGTCGGGCCCGGCCGAAGCGGGCCGCGACCAGCAGCCTCAGCTCACCCGACAAGGTGTCGGGCGCGGAGAGGTCGTCCGCCCGGACGACCTCCGCGTAATCGATCGCGGCGCGCGGCTCGGCCTCGATGACCGCGCGCATGACGTCGCGCACCACAGCCGGGTCGCGCTCGCCACCCTCGACGAGCCGCACCCCCTCGCCGAGCGCGCGGTGGAGGACCGTCGCCGCAACCCGTTCTTCGTCGGTGAGATAGACGTTGCGGCTCGACATCGCGAGCCCGTCGGGCTCACGCACGGTCGCGACACCCACGACCTCGACGGGGAACGAGAGGTCGCGCACCAGGCGCCGGATCACGGCGAGTTGCTGGAAGTCCTTCTCGCCGAAGTAGGCGCGGCACGGCCCGGCCAGGGCGAGGAGCTTCGTCACGACCGTGGCCACGCCGGCGAAGTGGGTGGGGCGCAGCGCGCCCTCGAGGCCCTCCGAGACGGAGCCGACCGAGACGGTCGTGGCCATCGCTTCCGGGTACATCTCCTCGGTCGACGGCGAGAGCACGAGGTGGGCGCCGCAGTCCTCCGCCAAGGCGACATCGCGTTCGAGGTCGCGCGGGTACGCGCCCAGGTCCTCGGTCGGCGCGAACTGCAGCGGGTTCACGAACACGCTCACGGCGACGACGTCGCACTCGGCTGCGGCCCGCCGGATGAGCGACGCGTGACCCTCGTGCAGATAGCCCATCGTCGGCACGAACCCGACCGTGCGCCCCGCGGCCCGTGCCGCTTCGAGCTCCTTGCGGAAGGCCTCGACTCGATCGACGACGGCGATGTGCCCCCCGACCTTCCCGCGCGAGGTGACACGAGGACGTCCTTCTCCGCTGGAGAGTCGGTGGGCGGCAGCGGCCATCGCCTCGTACGCGGGCCGCTCCGAGGCGTCGAGCGCCGCCAGATGACGGTCGACGGTCGCCCAGTCGCGGCGCGCGACGGGGCCCGTGAGCGCGGCGGCCGGACCGAGGGTGGCCACGTTGTCGACGGTGGCGCGGACCAGGTCGAGGAGCGCATCGAGGGGGACCCCCGCGCTCGCGGCGACGCGCTCGGCCTGGCCGAGCAGGGCGACGAGGTGGTTCGAGGCGATGCACGCGGCCGCGTGGTAGGCGACGCGGTCGCCGTCGGCCACTTGCAGGCTGCGGCCCCCGAGGTCATGGACGACCCGATGGGCGAGCTCGTCGCCCGTCACCGCGAACCAGGCGCCCCCGCGCAGGGCGCGGGCACCGGTGTCGGCGTCGGGCAGGCCGACCAGGGGATGGATCACCGCCCGGCGACGGTGAGGGAGGAGCACGTCGAGACCGACCGAACCCGCGAGATGGGCGACGACCGTGCGATCGACCGGCTCGACCGCGGCGGCCACCGCGCCGATCGTGCCGTCCGGCGTCGCGATCACCAGAAGGTCGACGCCCTCTCCGTCGACATCGCAAGCCGCGGCCCGCACGTCGTCGCCGCGACCCAACGGAGGGAGCACCCGCCAACCCGCCTCCGCCAAGGCTCGAGCCAGTGACGTCCCGGCCCGACCGGGGCCGATGACCCGAAGCGACTTGGCCTGCTCGGAGTTGGTCTGCATGGTGTGACGTTCCGGCCCCCGTACGGGGTGCCGTTCGTGGCTACAGACTACCCGCGCACCTCACCGAACCTTCCACTCGGTCCTCCCAGTCGGGCGGCACCAGCTCGGGCGCCAGGTCGGCAAGGGGCGCCATCACGAAGCGACGCTCGTGCATGCGCGGGTGGGGCACGACCAGGTCGGGTTCGTCCACCTTCATGTCCCCCACCAGCAGCACGTCGACGTCGAGCGTGCGGGGGCCCCACCGTTCGGCGCGCACCCGCCCGGCCGCCGCCTCCAACCGGCGGGCCAGGCCCAGCAGCTCGCGTGGCGTCTGGTCCGTGTCGAGCTCGACGACGACGTTGAGGTAGATGGGCTGACCCGGCGGCCCACCCACCGGCTCGGTCTCGTACAGGGGCGACACCGCGACGACGCGGTCACCGATCGCTTCGAGCGCGTCGCGCAACAGCCGGCGCGAGTCGCCGAGGTTGGAGCCCATCCCGAGGAACGCGCGCACCGAGGGCCGCTCGCCCTCAGGGCCTCGTGATGCGCACCGCGGCCGACGTGAGGTCGACCGGCACCGGCGGACGAAGCTTGCGGACCGTCACCGTGACCGACAGGACCCGCCCGTCGGCGCACACCTCCTCGGCGATGCGCGTCGCGATGCGCTCCAGGAGCGCGAAGCGCTCGGTCGTGACCACCCGCTCCGCGATGGCCGCGATGGCGCCGTAGTCCACGGTGTCGCCGAGATCGTCGCTGGCACCCGCGGCTCGCACGTCGGTGACCACGTCGAGGTCGACCTCGAAGGGTTGCGCCCGCAACCGCTCCTCCGGCAGCGCGCCATGGACGCCGAGCGCACGCAGGCCGCGCAGCTCGATGCGATCGGTGGTCATTCGCCGCGACGGCCTACGGCTTGACGGCGGCCGCCTGGGCCACCACCTCACGGCCCTGCGGGCCCATCTGGCGCTGGTTGATGCGCTCGACGACCGAGATGGCCTCGGCGGGGACGGGCACCAGGCCCGCGTAGACGAGGTAGCCGGCCAGGACGCCCTGGAGCCGGTCGCCGAGCTCTTCCTGGTGGACGAGCAGCTTGTCTCCGTGACCCAGCCACTCGCGCACCTTGGGGTAGAGCTCGCCGAGGACGGCGCGGATGTCGTCGTGGGGACCCATCGGCACGTGCTCCCACGCCACGTCGAGCTCCTCGTACGCGTGAAGGTTGTGTGGCGACGCGAGCAACGAGATCACGCGCGTGAACCCCTGCTCGCGTATCCAGATGATCTCCTCCTGGCGGCGCACCCGGCGGTGGTTGCGCGCGTACCCGCCCGGTCGCTCGCTGACGGCGAGCTGGTCCTTGATGATCCACGCGAAGTTGCGCGGTGCGATGCCCTGGGCCCACTTGCCCTTCACGACGCGTCTCCGGGGTCTCCAACCAGACGCGCCGCCTGCGCGGCGGGCCGCACGTCGTGGACCCGCACCATCGACGCGCCCTCGATCATCGCCCACGCGGAGGTGGCGAGCGAGCCTTCGAACCGGTCGTCGGGCGCGCCGCCTGCGAGCTTGCCCAGGAACGACTTGCGGCTCGTGCCCACGAGCACGCGGTGGCCCGTGTCGGCCAGCACCCGGAGGTGCTTCAGCAGCGTGAGGTTGTGGGAGACGGTCTTGCCGAAGCCGATGCCGGGATCGATCCACACCTCGTCGACACCGGCCCGCTCGGCCGCGTCGGCGCGGGCCACCAGGAAGTCGCGGACCTCGGCGACCACGTCGTCGTAGCTGGGAGCGTGCTGCATCGTGCGCGGGTCGCCCTGCATGTGCATGGCCACCCATCCCACGCCGCCCGCGGCCGCGACCGCATGCAGCGAGGCCGACACGTCGTTCACGAGGGTGGCGCCGGCGGCGATCGCGCCCTCGGCCACCGCGGCCTTGCGCGTGTCGATCGAGACGCGCACGTGCGGCGCGAGCGCCTCGACCACGGGCACCACCCGGCGCAGCTCCTCCGTTTCCGCGACCGGCTCCGCCCCCGGCCGGGTGCTCTCGCCTCCGACGTCGACCACCGCCGCTCCCGCGGCCGCCATCTCCAGGCCGTGGGCCAGGGCGGCCTCCGGGTCGAGCCAGCGACCACCGTCGGAGAACGAATCGGGCGTGACGTTCAAAACGCCCATGACGCGGGGGAGCACGGCCCCGAATCTACCGGTGCCCGCAAGCACCCCGAACCACGCTCAGCGGCCGTGGATGAGCTGCATGGCCTCGGAGCGGGTGGCCGGATCGGTGCGGAAGAGACCGTGGACCGCCGACGTGATCGTGGTCGTGCCGGGCTTGCGGACCCCGCGCATCGACATGCAGAGGTGCTCCGCCTCGATGACCACGAGCACGCCCCGCGGCTGCAGCACGCGCTGAATGGTGTCGGCGATCTGGGTCGTGAGGTTCTCCTGCACCTGGGGGCGCCGGGCGTAGACGTCGACCAGGCGGGCCAGCTTGGACAGACCGGTGATGCGACCGTCGGCGTTGGGGATGTAGGCGACGTGGGCCTTGCCCACGAACGGGATGACGTGGTGCTCGCACAGCGAGTAGAGGGGGATGTCGCGGACCATCACCATCTCGTCGTGACCCGCCTCGAAGGTGACATCGAGCACGCTGTCGGGATCCTCGTGCAGGCCACCGAGAATCTCGCTGTACATGTCGGCCACCCGTTGCGGCGTGCGCACGAGCCCGTCGCGGTCGGGGTCCTCGCCGACCGCCTCGAGGATCTCGCGGATGGCCTTCTCGATGCGCGCCCTGTCGACGCCCGCTTCACCGTTCATCCGCGTCAGGCTAACGGCAGCTGTGTGTTACTTGCCCGGCGGGCTACGGCTTGTTCAGCGGTCGCACCCAACGACGCCCGTTGCCACTCTCTGCGCCCTCGGTGCGAGGCGCGCGCTTCGACACCTCGGCCAGGATCGCCATGACCTCGGCCGTGTCGAGGGTCTCCTTCTCGACGAGCGCGTCGGCGAGCTTGTCGAGCGTGGCGCGATGGGTGACGAGGATGTCGGCCGCCTCCTGGTGCGCCTCGTCGATGAGCCGGCGCACCTCCGCGTCGATGTTGCCGGCCACCTCTTCGGAGTAGTTGGCCTGGTGCCCGAAGTCGCGGCCGAGGAAGACCTCGCCGTTCTTCTGCCCGAGCTGCTGGGGCCCGATGGCGTCGCTCATGCCGAACTCGGTGACCATCGAGCGGGCGATCTGCGTCGCCTTCTCGATGTCGTTCTGCGCACCGGTCGTCGGCTCCTGGAAGATCAGCTCCTCGGCCGTGCGTCCGCCGAGCAGCATCGCGAGCTGATCCCGCAGCTCCGAGCGGGTCACGAGGTACTTGTCCTGCTCGGGCAGGGCGAGGGTCCAGCCCAGGGCGCGCCCCCTCGGGATGATCGACACCTTGTGGATCGGGTCGGCGTTCGGCAACGCGTGGCCGACGAGCGCGTGCCCGCCCTCGTGGTACGCGATCACGCGCTTCTCCTTGTCGGAGATGATGCGCGTGCGCTTCTCGGGGCCGGCGATGACGCGGTCGATCGCCTCCTCGAGCTGCGGCATGCCGATCTCCCTGAAGCCGCGGCGCGCCGTGAGGAGCGCGGCCTCGTTCATGAGGTTGGCCAGGTCCGCGCCCGTGAAGCCGGGAGTGCGCCGGGCCAGCACGTCGAGCGCGACGCCCTTGGCCAGCGGCTTGCCCTTGCCGTGCACGTTGAGGATGGCGCGCCTGCCCTCGAGGTCGGGGCGGTCGACGACGATCTGGCGGTCGAAGCGACCCGGACGCAGCAACGCGGGGTCGAGAATGTCGGGTCGGTTGGTCGCGGCGATGAGGATGACGCCCGCGCGCGTGTCGAAGCCGTCCATCTCCACGAGCAACTGGTTGAGGGTCTGCTCCCGTTCGTCGTGGCCACCGCCCAGCCCGGCGCCGCGATGGCGCCCGACCGCGTCGATCTCGTCGACGAAGATGATGGCGGGCGCGCTCGACTTCGCCTGCTCGAACAGGTCGCGCACTCGGCTGGCGCCCACGCCGACGAACATCTCCACGAAGTCCGAGCCCGAGATCGAGAAGAACGGCACGCCCGCCTCACCCGCGACCGCGCGCGCCAGCAACGTCTTGCCCGTGCCCGGGGGCCCGAACAGCAGCACCCCCTTCGGGATCTTGGCGCCCATGGCCTGGAACTTCGCCGGGGCCTCGAGGAACTCCTTGATCTCCTGCAACTCCTCGACCGCCTCGTCTGCCCCGGCGACGTCGGCGAAGGTGAGCTGCGGTTGGTCTTTGTTGACGACCTTGGCCTTGGCCTTGCCGAACTGCATCACTCGGTTGCCGCCGCCCTGCATCGCGTTCATCACGAAGAGGAAGACACCGATGAGGAGGATGAACGGCAGGAACGTCTGGAGGATCGCCCACCAGACGGGGTCGCTCTGCTTGTTGGTGGTGACGCTGACGTTGTCGGCCGCGATGACGTCGGCGGTGAGCTTCTCCGCGTAGCGCTCGGGGAAGCTGACCTTGTACTTGGTGCCGCTGGCGAGCTCGCCCTTGATCTCGTGGTCGCGGTCGAGGATCTCGGCTGTCCGCACCTTGCCCGCGGAGAGCTGCGCGTAGAAGCGGTCGAGGGTGAAAGCCTGCCGCTCGCTGCCGCCCTTGAGCGAGCCGGCCACGAGGAGCATGGTGACCAGGACCATCACGATCCAGAACGGCGCGCTCCGAAAGATCTTCTTCATCGGTGCCCTTAGGGTACCGACGGATCGGGACCTGCGTACACGCACACGAAGGGCAGGTTCCGGTACCGCTCGCCGATGTCGAGCCCGTAGCCGATCACGAAGTCGGGGGGGATGCGGAACCCGACGTAGCGCAGCTGCGGGTCGCGCTTCTGGAGCCCTTCGCGCACGAGCAGCGCGCACACCTCGAGCGACGCGGGCCCCCGGGCGAGCAGGTTCTTGCGGACGTAGGAGAGCGTGAGCCCGCTGTCGACGATGTCCTCCACGAGGATCACGTGGCGCCCGCTCAGGTCGATGTCGAGGTCCTTCACGATGCGGACGACGCCGCTCGTCTTGGTGGCGCTCCCGTACGAGGACACCGCCATGAAGTCGAACTCCACGGGCAGCGCCACCGCGCGGGCGAGGTCGCTCATGAACATGAACGCGCCCTTGAGGACTCCGACGAGGAGGGGTGCGCGTCCCTGGTAGTCCCCGGTGATCTCCTTGCCGAGGGCGGCGATGCGCTCCTCGAGCTGCTCGGCGGTGACGACCACCGGGCCGACGTTGGGATCGTCGCTCTTCATGCTCGAGGTAGTTCTCCGGGTCCGGGCCGGACGGGCGATTCAGCCATCCGCCTGACGGTAGCTGGCATCGAACGCGAGCCGCCCACGCGACCGGGAGACGCGCCCGATCCCGGTCACCTCGGTCGCCCGCACCTCCCCCCGCGCGACCGCGAGCACGCGCTCGACCGCTGCCGCATCCGGCGGGTGGCCACCGCGCTCCGCCGAGGTGGCGAGCCATCGCCGAACCGCGCGCCGCGCCAGCGCGACGGGCGCAGCCGCCAGCGCGCCCGCGTCGGTGGGGTCGATGGGGGCGGCCAGGGCGTCGAGCAGGTCGGCGTCGGCCCGGAGCAGCGCGGCCTGGCGGGCGACGACGCCGGCGACGTCGCGCCGGGCGATCTCCGAGAGCAGGGGCAGCGCCTCGTGGCGCACCCGGTTGCGACGGAACGCGGGGTCCGCGTTGCTCGGGTCGGCGACCGGCGTGAGGCCCTCGGCCGCGCACAGGGCGACCGTCTCGCTCCGGCGCAGGCCCAGCAGGGGATGACCCTCGGGGCCCATCCCGGCCAGGCCGTCGAGGCCCGCGCCCCAGCAGAGGTTGACGAGCACGGTCTCGGCCTGGTCGTCGGCGGTGTGACCGGTGAGGACGTCGGG
Source organism: Actinomycetota bacterium (assembly GCA_005888325.1). Classification (NCBI taxonomy): domain Bacteria; kingdom Bacillati; phylum Actinomycetota; species Actinomycetota bacterium. The sequence continues at coordinate 29,265 of VAWU01000028.1, read as the reverse complement.
CGGCAACACGCGGTACCGCGCCCGTCGCGCCCGCGCCTCGAGGTTCGGCCCCGGCGCCACCTCGGCCCGCAGCGGGCGGAACCCGGCACCCAGTCGCGCCGCGGCCGTCGCCACCACGTCGGCCTCGGCCGCGGAGCCGGCGCGCAGGCCGTGGTCCACGTGGGCGGCCGTCACCCGACAGCCGGCAGCCACCGCCAGGACGAGCAGTGCCAGCGAGTCGGCCCCGCCCGAGACCGCGCACGTCACGTCGGTGCCCGCCGCCGGGAAGTTGGAGCGGGTGAGCAGGTCGACCCGCAGCTCAGCCGAGGAGGTCACCTTCGCGGACCAGGGCGAGCAGCTCGCGGACGGAGCGCGTGCCCAGCTTGCGGCTGATGCGGCGCAGGCTGGCGTACACGTTCGACCGGCTGACCTGCAGGTCGGATGCGGCCTGGCTGACCGACGCGGTGGCGTGCAGCACGTCGAGCAGCTCGCGCTGCTTGGGCGACAGGGTGCCGATGCGCTCGCGCACGGCTCGCATGTGGGGCGGCTCGGACTGCGGCTCCGGAGCCCGCTCCAGTCGGGTGAGGTGGGGGTGCACCTCACCGTCTCGCCCCGCCGACGCGCCCTTCTCCATGCGCGCCAGCTCGGCCAGCGACTCCTGCTGCACGTGCTTGCGGCGCACGGGCTCGGGCTCACCCTCGAGCGCGCGGTTGACCTCGGCGCACAGCTCATCGGGCAGGAAGGGTTTCGTGAGGTAGCAGATGGCGCCCTCGATGCCACCTCGCACGCGGTCGTCGTCGGTGGTCCGTGCGGTGAGCATCACCACGGGCACGCTCGCAACCTCGAGATCCGGGTCGCTCTTGAGGCGGGCGAGCACGTCCCAGCCGTCGATGCCCGGCATCATGATGTCGAGGACCACCACGTCGGGGACCTTCCGCCGCACCAGCTCGAGCGCCTCGGCCCCGCTGCGGGCGAGTAGGACCTCGTGTCCGTCCAGCTCGAGGTTGACCTTGACGATCTCGAGGATGTCGGGTTCGTCGTCGACTGCGAGGACGGTGGCCATGGCCGCCCGGTCAGGCTAGTTGTGCGCCGCCTCGGGTGCCCGGACTCGCTCGAGCCACAGCTCGGGCGCGCGGATCTCGGGGAGCGTCGGCAACCACTCGCTCCCCCACCACACGGTCTCGAGCAACTCGGGCCCGCCTTCGCGCTCGACGGCCTCGATGAACCGCTCCCCCTGCTCGTACTGGAGCAGCTTGGCCTCGATGCCCGTCAGCTTCTGGACCACCTTCGTGAGCCCCGACGCCTGACGCCGCTGACGCAGCACCCGGGCGAAGCGGTCCGCGCTCGGCACGTAGGCCCGACCGGCGCGATCCATGGTGACGTCGCCGTGGCCCTCGAGCAGGCTCATCAGTCCCTGCAGCCGTTGCAGGACGGCGTGCTGCTCGGGACTCGCCAGCAGCGTCACCAGCCCCCCGTCGTCGAGGGGGTTGCGCCCGGCGCGCACCTGCTCGGCCGCGCGGCGGATGGCATCGAGGATGCGACGGGGGTCGGCGTCGACCGCGCCCAGGCTCTCGTCGACGAGCGAGAGGAAGTGCTCGCGCATCCAGGGCACGCCCGTGAACTGGGCGCGATGGGTCACCTCGTGCAGCGCGAGCCAGAGACGGAACTCGCGCGGCGGGAAGCCGTAGCGCTTCTCGAGGCTCAACACGTTGGGGCCCACGTAGTAGACGATGTCCTGCTCGTCGGGGTCGTCGTCCTCCGCGATGAGCAGGTCGTACTGGCCGAGCACGCGCGTCGACATCCAGCCGAGCAGCGTGCCCACCTCGGCACCCGCGACCGCACGGCCCACGTTGCCGACCGGGCCGGTGCTGAGCCGCGCGCCCAACCGATCGGTGAGGGGTCGCAGCAGCCGGCGGAACGACGCGACGTTGGCGCGGACCCAGCCTGCGCGGTCGGTGACGCGGGCGCGGGCAGGGCCCGAGAGCGAGCGCAGGCCCGTCTCGGCCGCCACCAGCTCTTCGGCCTCCGCGGTGAACTCATCGAAATCCGGCTGGAGCGAGGCGTAGTGGTACGACTCGGCGAAGGGCTCGCGCCCGGCGACCCGGATGGCGACCCGTTCGGCCAGGTCCCAGGAGACGGGGTCGGTCACAGGCGGCTCACCCGCGCGGGTAGCGGGCGGCTACCACCTTGACCACGTAACCGATCATCACCGCCAGCAGGGCGAGGACGGTCACGAGCACGAGCAGCGGCGCGAGCCAGAACGTCCACGGCTTGGCGGCGGCCAGGAGATCCATGAGGTCGATGGTAACCGTGGCGTTCCCGCGCGCCCCAGCCGCGGGGTGCTACGCGATCTTCCGGCCGCGGGTCCGAGGGACGGTCATCGGCTCGTGCTGCGAGCAGAAGGACCCGTTGTTGTAGATGGACAGGACGGTCTCACAGCCCCTCTCGCGACACACACGTCCGGCCTTGAATGACCGGGACGGGCGATCGTTGCCCGAGATCGGGCGTCCTCCGACAGCGCGTTCCGACATGCCCTCACCAACCGCGCGGGTCGGGTCGGGTATTCCTGGCGGAGCGCCTTCAAAGGAGCCCTACAGCTGGGGCTCGGAGCCCTCGAGGCCGAGGGCGCGGGCCACCCGCGCTCGCAGCTGCTCGGGCACCTGCTCACGGCACTTGTGGGCGATCACCATTCGCAGCTCGGCCTCGAAGTCGTACGCCTCGAAGCATGGCGGGCACCCGTCGAGGTGGTGCTGGATCAGCTCTCGCTTCTCCGGGGTCAGCTCACCGTCGAGGTAGAGGTACAGCTGGTGGACAGCGTCGCCACACATGTCCGGCCGTTCACCCATGGTGCTCACCCACGCTGATGCTCACCCATTCGCAGTTGGTTGACGTTCTCCGACGAGGCCCCGGTCGTGACCGAAGTCATACAACCGCTTCTGCAGCGCTTTTCTTCCGCGATGGAGTCGACTCATGACCGTGCCGATGGGAATGTCGAGGATCTCCGCGATCTCCTTGTAGGAGAAGCCCTCCACGTCGCCGAGGAGGACGGCGATGCGGAACTGCTCCGGGAGCGACTCGAGCGCCTCCTTCACCTCGGCGTCGGTGACGTGCTCGAGCACCTGGTCCTCGGCGCTCCGCCCCGCAGCCACCGCCTCCAGCCCACCCAGCCGGTGGTAGAGGTAGAGCTCCTCCACGTCCTCGAGGTCGCTCTCGCTCGGACGGCGCTTCTTCGCCCGGTAGGTGTTGATGAACGTGTTGGTGAGGATCTTGTAGAGCCACGCCTTCAGGTTGGTGCCCTCGCGGAAGCCCCCGAAGCCGCGGTAGGCCTTGAGGTACGTCTCCTGCACCAGGTCCTCGGCGTCGACGGGGTTGCGCGTCATCCGCAGCGCGGCCGTGTAGAGCGAGGGCATGTACTCCATCGCCTGCTCTGCGAACCTCGCCTGGTCGGCCACGGGACCAACAGTATCGGCGGCACCGGCCGGCCGTTACAGCCGGTAGTCCTCCTTGAGGCCCTCGACGAACCGGTGGAAGGCGATGTGGTCCGATCGCAGCTCGCGACGCTCCCCGGCCTTCTCGATCGTGACGGTGTCGTGCTCACGTGTCTCCCCGTCGTCCGCGATGAGCTTGCGCAACTCGTCGAGCGTCGGGTCGTCGCCCCAACCCGCCATCCCGTCACAGTACTGTCACATTGGCGGCGGGCACCCGGGTGCTTCGCACCACGCCCGCCGCGTCCGGCGGGGCCCCGACCCCGCCGGCTTCCACCAAGGATCCCCACTGCGCGGCGAGGTCCTAGCTGCCGGCGCCGAGCGAGCTTCCGACACCGCTGAGCCCGGTCGAGACATCGTGGCCGAGGAGCTGGAGGGCGCCCACACACACGAGTCCGATGAGGGCGAGCAGCAACGCATATTCGACGAGGCTGGCTCCCCGCTCGCTCGACACGAGCCTCAACTGCACCTGCTGCACGAGCAACGCCACGCCTCGCCTTCCCCCCGAAAACCACGGACTGCCGCCGCGACTCCGCGCCCCGATTTGTCACCGGCAAGCATCGAGAATGGCGGCGCGATTCTCCATAGTGCGCTCGGCTCATTTCCTGACAAATTTCACACACAAATACACGGTGCGTGAAGTCATCACCACGAAAGGCGCTAGATCCGGACCAGCCAGACCCCGCGCGCGGCATTGAAGAGTCGGGGTTGCCAGGTCACGACGTGGCGGCCCTTCTCGCCTGCGTCGGCGAAGCAGACCTTGCCCTTCGCCGTCCCTCCGAGCTGGCCGCGCGAGAGGAAGTTCGCGAGCGCGTCGAAGTCCGACGCCGCGCTCGACACGGCCTCTTCGGTGCCACCGGGCGTCAGCAGCGTCCAGTTCTCGGCACCCACGACGGTGAGGACGTCGCGGACGTCGTTGGTCTCACCCTGCTTCAGCGGGCTGCGCACGGTGACGTCGCCGCAGATCACGGCCAGCCCGTCGGCGGTCGTCGCGCGGGCCCAGCCGGTTGCCGTGGTCGTGTACCCGGCCAAGCGCACGGTGCCGCTCTCGCCGGCCAACTGATCGCGCGTGAGCATGCCCCGATAGCCGTTCTCGCCCCTGGGCAACGAGGCGGGTCGGCCCGCGACGCCAACGACGTTCTTGCTGACCTCGTCGACGCCCTTGCGGACGACGACCACGAGCAGGACGATCACACCCACCACCCCGACGGCCGCGACGATGCCGCCGATGATGAGGGCCTTCGCGCAGCCCGACATCCCTTGCCGCGACGCGGCCGGCGCGAACGCCCCTGGAACCGGGGCCGCGGGGATCGTCGGCGCCGCCCTCGCCGCCGGGTGAGCCTCCGGCGGGTACCACTTGCCGTCAGACGCCTGCCACCACCCGGCGCCCTGAGCAGTGTCGCTCATCGCCTCGGGACATCGTCGGTCGTACGCTGGTGAGGGTGAAGGGCGACCGGGTCGAGGTGCTCGTCGACATCGGCGAGAGCGTACGGCAGTTCGAAGTGGTGGCGACCAAGGCGGGACGGCGCGTGGAGGTCAGCAGCGGCCGGGGCATGATCGAGATCGTCGAGGTGACGCGCAGCGGACAACCGGTGCGCTCGGCCCGGTTCATGTCGAGCCGCGTCGTAGCCATCGTAGAGCATCCGAGCGAGTGAACTGGTGCCGTGGCAGGCAACGTTTGCCTCGCTCTTCGTCTACCCGACCAGGGCGGACGTCGTCGCCCGGCGTCAAGCGGTCCGGTTGCGCGGTTCGAGCACGATCACCGGCGTCTCGGTTGACCGCCGGACCGCATACGCGTCGAGCCTCGGATCGACCGCGACCCAGCGCTGCCACAGCCGATCACGCTCCTCGCCCGCCGAAGCGCGTGCGCGCACCAGGCGCGGCTGGTGGTGCGCCAATCGAATGACGGCGTCCGGGTGCGCCTCGAGGTTGAGCCACCACGCGGCATGGCCCTCGTCCCAGCCGTTCATCGCGAGCGCGACGAAGTTGGGACCGTCTTCGAGGTAGCCGATGATGACGCTCCGCTCTCGTCCGGACTTCCGCCCGATGGTCGTGAGGCGCAGCGCGCCCCAGCCGCGCTTGTTCGACGTGGTCCACACGAATCGGCCGCCACTGAGCCGGTACAGCGCGCGATGAACGCGCCAGGCCGTGTGGACGAACCACGGCGGCGGGTGTTTGGGCGGCCGGGTTGCAGCATTGCTCATTGGCGACACCTCTCGCACGGGGCGAGTCTCCACGGTAGGCCGCAATGGAACGGTACGGGCGGTTGGCTCGCTTCCCCGTCCTGCGGAGGTATCCAAGCGATTCCTAAGGACACTCGGAGCGATGGGCGTCGAGGCCGAGTTGTGGCGCTGATTGTCGAGAAGGAGCGCGCGGACCACCGCTTGGCTCTCAGAGCCGGCGGTAAGGGGCGCGCGAGGCGCTGTTCGGGGGGTCGTGCGGGCGGAGGCCGCAAGCCCGATCAGGTCATCGCCGCGGCATCAAACGACTGGCCAGAGTCTTGGCTCCCGGGGCAGCTGGTCAGCCGCACGAGGCGCTAGGCGGCTGCTCCTTCGATGGCCGGAGCTGGGCCGGCCGTTGGGATGGTACTGCTCGCGTCGGCGAAGGACGCTGGCATGTTCTCGTCGATGTCTGCCGCGGTGTCGTCGGACCGATGTGGGCCTCGCCACACGATGAAGGCAGCCCCGAGCAGACTGATGATCACACCACCGACAAGCGCCGCGCCGAGGCCCTGGATGAACGCGCTCTTGACGCCGTGGGCGAGCGCCGCGCCGTTGGGCCCCATGCGACCAGCCACGTCAAGTCCGGCTGCAGGTGAGCGACGTACGACGTCGGCGACGGACGCCGGTAGGCCGTTGGTGGTGCTCTCGATCGCGTGGACATAGCCCCTGTTGAACAGGGAGCCGAGGGTGGCGATGCCGATTGCGGAGCCCAGCTCTCGGGAGACGTCGTTCACGGCCGAGGCCACGCCTTGTTTGGCTCGCGGCAACGAGCTGACGATGGCGGTTGTGGCCGGCGTCGACGCCAGCGAGACGCCGACACCGAACACGCCGAGGCCAATGACGAACGACCAGTAGGTGGAGTCGACCCGCAACTGGGCGAGCAGCACGAACCCGACGGCGATGGTGGCCATTCCGCTGGCGATCACGGGGCGGACGCCGACGCGAGCGGCGAGGGCGGGTGCGACGACCGAGACGGGCATCGCCACCGCCGCGATGGGGAGCAGAGCGACTGTGCTCATGAGGGCGCTGTAGCCGAGGACGAGCAGCAGGAACTGCAGTCCGACCAGGAAGAAGCCCAGAGTCACGAGGAACTGCACCGTGATGGCCGCCGAGCCGGTGGCGAAGCCGCGCAGGCGGAACAGCCGGGGGTCGAGGAGCGGGTGCTCGACCCGCAAGGACCACATCGCCCAGCCGACGAGGCCACCAGCGGCGGCGGCGAACCCGCCCACGCTCAAGGGGCTGAGCCAGCCCCGCTCGCTGCCTTCGATGATTCCGAAGACGAGGCCGCCGATGCCCACGCCGGACAGCACCGAGCCGACGACGTCGAGGCGGGCGTGGTGTGGGTCGGCAGTATTAGGCGCAAGTACGGCAGCGGCCACAAACGCGACTCCAGCGAGCGCGGCAGCGGCCACGAAGGTCGAGACCCAGGAGAACTGCTCGAGCAGGGCGCCGGAGAGAAGCATGCCCAGGATCGACCCGGAGACGGCGAAGCCCGACCAGATACCGACCGCCCGCGCCCGCTCCTCGGACGGGAACACGGCCGTGATTGTCGACAAGGTGCCAGGCATGATCATCGCCGCACCGAGCCCCATGACGGCCCGCGCGACGATGAGGACGGAAGCCGAGCTTGCGGCCGCGCCGACTGCTGCGCCCGCGCCGAACACGACCGTTCCAGCCAGCAGCACGTTGCGGCGCCCGAGACGATCGCCGAGCGCGCCCATCGGGAGCACGAGGGCCGCGAGCGCGACGGTGTAGGCGTCGGCGATCCACGTCAGCTGCGTGGCAGAAGCGCCGATAGCCACCGCCACGCTGGGCAGGACCAGGTTCACCCCGGACACCGACCCCACCACCAGGACGAGCGCGAGGCACATGGCAAACAGCACGCCCATCCGCCGTCGGCTCGTCACCTGTTCTTGGACAGTCTGTCTCGTAGTCATGAGACAGACTGTCTCACACTCTTGCTTATGAGTCAAGTTGTCTCATACACTTGAGAGCGTGGACGACACAGTGCCAGTTGATCCCCGAGCCGAGCGGAGCCGCATCGCCATCCTGCGCGCGGCCGCGCAAATCATCGAGGCGGAGGGCTACGGCGGGGTTACCCACCAACGGGTGGCGGAGCGTGCCGGAGTCGGGAGAGCCACCGTGTACCGTCACTGGGCACAGCTCGACGACCTGCTCTTCGATGCGATCGCGACGCTGGACGCGCCGATCTTCCGGCCGGGCGACGGTGAGACGCTTCGCGAGTGGCTGCAGGCTGAACTCGCCTACGCCGGCGCGATGTTCGCGTCACCCGCGACGCAGCACCTGATCGCTGCCCTTGTAGATCGCGGCGCCAGCGACGCAGGCCTGGCCGCGCTACGCAAGGAGATCGGGAGTCGCGCCGACGATCGTCTGGGACACCGGCTCGGCAAGGCGCTCACCGATGGAGAGCTGACTCACGCCGCCGACGCCGCCGACGCCTCCGACCTCGCCGCCTTGCTCCTGGGGCCGCTGTTGTTTCGCGCCCTCATACAACCGCAGGAACTCGACGACGCCTTCATCGCGTTGGTGATCGATCACGCCCTCCCACCCAAGCGGCGCAAGATGTGAAGAGGCACAACCGTCATCGAGTCCTGGTGCCGTTACGGCGCTAGGAACCCGGGGGCCCCACCTTCGCCGGCACCCGCGCGGTGTCCGGCACCGCGTCCGAGGTGCTGCCGTCGGCGGACCGCCGTCGCTCCGCCTCACTTCCACGCGTCGACGACCGCCGTCGCGGGGACAGCTGCGAGATCACCGCGTCGATCGTGACCGCCGCCCCGAGCGCGAGCGCGACCTCGGCCAACGCGCGATAGCGGGTCTCACCGATCGTCACCGCGACCGAGAGCGCGGGCGTCAACAGCAACGCGAGCAGCGGGAACGCGGGGACGCGGCGGCGACGGAGGATTACCGCGCCGGCGATCGTCCCGGCCGCGAGCACGTAGTAGATCGCCAAGCCCGCGCGCGAGAGGGCGAGCTCCTTGGTGGCGAGCTGGTCGAGTTGGAGCTGCCCGTCCGGATGGTAGAAGCCCCACGTGCGGCCCTCGCGCGCGAACACGACGAACGGCAACCGTCCGAGGTTGTGCTCGATGAAGCGGCGAGCCTCACGCCGGTAGACCAGTCCCGCGGTCGAGTGATCCCGCGCCTTCACGTTCAGGCGGGCGACGCAGGGCACGGACCAGTAGCCGATGAAGGTTCCGTAGTACGTGTCGCGACAGTTGCCGGCCAGCAAGGTGGCATCGGGGATCGAGAGAAAGACGGGGTGCTCGAAGCGGACCAGGTTGTACCCGACCCAGGGAGCGACGGTGGCGAGCGCCGCGATCCCGGCGACAGCCAACAGGGCGATGCAACGACGCGCGCCCAGCCGAGAGAACACCACGAGGGGCAGAACGAGCAGCGGCAGAAGGAGCGTCGCCTCCGACCGCGTCAGAGCGGTGAGCCCGCACACGAGGCCGAGCACGGCGGCGCGCCCCCAGCTCGGCCGCTCCCAGAATCGGTACGCCACGAGCAGCGTCAGCGCGGCCATGAGGAGCACCAGCGTCTCGGACATGATGAGCGCGTCGCTGAACCAGAAGTTCGGGTAGACGGCCGCGATGAACGCAGCGATCAGCCCGATCCGTTTCCCGCCGAGGTGCCGCCCGACCAGGCCGACCACCCCGATCGTCGCCGTGCCGATCAGCGCCGACCAGACCTGGTGGGCGAAGAAGCTCTTGAAACCGAAGACCGACGCCACAGCCAGGGCGACGATGTAGCCCGGTGGATGGTCGGCGCCGGGAACCGAGCGCCCCTCGGCGACGAAGTAGTACGGCTGCACGAAGCCGTGGCCCTCCGCCAGGAGGTTGGCGCCCCCGTGGTAGTAGAAGACGTCGCTTCTCACGACGGGGTGTTGCGTGTGCACGTGGATGTAGTAGCCGCGCACCCCCAGCCCGAGGACCATGATCAGGCCGAGCCACAGGAACCAGCGGCGATCCCACGACCTACTGGTTGTGATAGCTCCCCCCAACGCCGTCGTTCGACCCGTCGATCCGCCAAGGCTCAATCTGTCAAGGCTAAGGATCACACGCGGGGCGAGTCAACGCGCCTGAGCCCGCGCGCCTCAGTCCATGGTGGCCCGCGTCGCCACCTCGTCGTCGTCGCCCTGGGGGAACAGATAGCGGCTGACGACCCCGAAGCTGGCGAGGGTGCCGCCCACGATGAGGAGGCTGTGGGCCAGCGCGGCGAGCGCCTGACCGCGTGACGGCTGCGGGTTGTCCTGCACCCAGATGATGAAGAGAACGAAGTCGATGGCGAGGCCAGCGGCGATCGCGCCCAAGCCGGCGGCAAGGCACCTCCCCGGGAACCCGGGGCGCCCTGCGAACGCGAAACGCTCGCGGATGGCTCCGGATGCGACCGACGAGCGGTTGGCGAGCACCGCGCCCGCCAGGAGCGCCTGGGTGCCGAGCACGATGGCGATGCCCGAGAAGAACACCGGTTGCCAGCGCAGCGAGCCCACCTCGACCCCGGATGGACGCAGGAATCCCAACGCCGCGAACACGGCACCGAAGAGGACGAGCACCGCGCCCGGGCCGATGAGCAGCAGGTCGGGGGCGAGCAGCAGGATGAGCTGGAGGTGGCGCCACCCGTCGCCGACCGCGTTCAGCTTCGACTGACCGATGCGCTCGCGGTAACCGGCCGGCACCTCCCTGACGCGCAGCCCGGCGCGGGCGGCCCGAATGAGCATCTCGGAGGCCAACTCCATCCCGGTGGACCGCACGTCGAGCAGTGCCACCTTGTCGCGGCGGAAGGCGCGGAAACCCGACTGGCTGTCGTTCACGACCTTGCCGCCACACGCGCGCGCGACGAGGAACGTGAGGGTCGGCGTGCCGACGAAACGATGGAGAAACGGCATCGTCCGCCGGGTGGCGGCGTCCAACCGTGCGCCCAGCACCAGATCGGCATCGTCGCGCTGCACGGGCGCGACGAGGTCGGGGATCTTGGTGAGGTCGTAGGTCGAATCGGCGTCGGCCATCACGATGATGTCGCCCCGAGCCGCTGCGAACCCCGCTCGCAGGGCACTGCCGTAGCCACGTCGCTTCTCGTTGACGACTCGGGCGCCGGCGGCTTCCGCCACCTCACTAGACCCGTCGGTGGAGCCGTTGTCCACGACGACGACCTCGCCGACGATGCCTGCTCCCGCCAGGGTGTCTCGCGCTTCCTTCACGCACAGGCCGACGGAGTCCGCTTCGTTGAAGCACGGAAGCACCACCGAGACGGCGACGCGCCCGGGAAGCGTCACGCCGTCGCCCTCGCCCGATTCCACCGTGCGAGCGTAGCGATCGGGGTAACGGGCACGCGGTCGAGCCACCGCCTCTACGCTCTGAACCGTGAGCCTCGTCGGCCGACTCCATTCGCGAGCCGTCCATGGCCGCCGTGTGCGCACGCTGGCCGCCCGGCTCGCGTCGGTCATCCCCCCCAATGCGCGCGTGCTCGATGTCGGGTGCGGCGACGGCGCCGTGGCCGCGTTGTTGATGCAATCGCGCGAGGACCTCGAGGTGAGCGGCATCGACGTGTTCGTGCGCCCGACGACGCACATCCCCGTCGTGGCGTTCGACGGACATCGCATCCCCTTCGACGACGCCGAATTCGACGCGGTCGTGTTCGTCGACGTGTTGCACCACACGGAAGACCCCATGGAGCTCCTGCGGGAAGCAGTCCGCGTCGCGCCCGGAGCCATCATCGTGAAGGATCACGCCGCCGACGGGCCTCTCGCCCGACCGATCCTGCGGCTCATGGACTGGGTGGGCAACGCACACCACGGCGTGGCGCTGCCGTACAACTACTGGTCCACGCCCCGGTGGCAGCGGGCCGTGGCGGAGCTGGGACTCCGGACCGAGGTATGGCAAACGAGCCTCGGGCTGTATCCGCCGCCGGCCTCGTGGATCTTCGAGCGCGAGCTTCACCTGCTCTGTCGCCTCGCCGCGTCCTGACCGCTCGCGTGGCGAACGCTCGCCTCGACGCCCGGCGCTGAAGATCCGCCGCCGGCTCTCATCGGGTACTCATGAACGGCCCTTCATCATGGGCGCCTGGCTCGGCCCTTCCGGTACACCCGCCAACCCAGCGGCGGGGCCGGGCCATCTTCTTCACTGCGGCGCTGCGCCGGACCCCCCGCCGGCGCGGCCCCGCCCGAGGGCTCAGCGCAACCGGTCGAGTGCGAGGTTGAGGGTCACCACGTCGACCGCGCCCGCTAGTTCCTCACCGAACCGGGCATGGGTTACCGCTTCACCGGGTGAGCGTTAAGGACCCGCGAAGACCCAGGACCCGAACGCAAAGAAACCGTAAGACCCCTCCGCTCGGCCTGCATTCGGGAGTACAACAGAGTCATGGACCCGAAAGATCGCGTGGCGTTCGGATCGGGTATCGGTGCCCTCGGCGCGATCGGAGCTGCGGCCGCGCTCGTCCCCGTCCGCGAGCAGCTCGGCTCGGCGAACGCCGCGCTCGTGCTCGTGCTGTTCGTGTTGCTCGGCGCGATCATCGGCGGCCGTCGTGCCGGTTACCTCGTCGCCATCGTCGCGGCCATGTCGTTCGACTTCCTCCACACCCGGCCGTACGGGTCGCTCAAGATCGCCGACGGCAAGGACATCCTCACCCTCGTGCTGCTCGTGGCGGTCGGGATGATCATCGGCGAGATCGCGTTGCGGGCCGACCGGATCCGAGACGTCGGCACCCGCCGGTGGGCCGGGGTCAGGCGGATCCACCGCGTCGCCCAGCTGGCAGCTGACGGGCAGGCCGCCGACGACGTCATCCTCGCCGTCACGGCCGAGCTCACCGAAACCCTGCATCTCCGGAACTGCTGGTTCGAGCGGGCGCCATACCTGGGGACGCTCGACACGATCGAGCCGACGGGCTCGCTCGCGACAAGGGAGTTCCACTACACGCACGAGGGCTTCGAGCTCACGCGTGAGGGCGTCGAGATCCCGGTCCGCTCCGGCGATCACATCCTCGGGCGCTTCGTCCTCATCCCGACCCCGGGTGTCGGGATCTCCAAGGACGACCGCCTGGTCGCGCTCACACTGGCCGACCAGGTCGGGATCGTCCTCGGCCGGGCCGCCTGATCGACGCGTCGATCACAGCGGGGCTTGCGTAGCCCGGCGCGGTCGCGAGCATGATGGTGGAACCGATCGAGCAGGAGACGCCGTGGACGTTCGCAATGTTCGGGATGTGACGCCGGAGGTCGAGCACAACGGGACCGTGCCGGTGTGGTGGCTCATCCATCCTCGCGAGATGAAGAGCCTCACCGAGGGCGGTTATCTCGAGTTGGCCAACGAGTTCGAGGTGCCGGTCGGCGGCGAGGTGTACCCGCACACCCACCCGACACACGAGTTCTACTTCGTCATGACCGGCCGTGGAGTCATGACCGTCGGTGACGACCACCGCGACGTGGCGCCGGGCGACCTCGTCTACATCCCGCCCGAAGCGGTCCACAGCCTCCGCCCGAGCGGCGGCGATCCGATCCACTGCTTCTGCTTCGCCGTGGGGCTCGCGGGGGCGGGCGTCATCGACTACACGACGCACTGACGCGGACCGGGATCACGGCGCGGTACGTGGCGCGAACACGGCCACCGCGGGACCGAGCCGAGCCTCCAGCTTGGAGCGCTCGCGCACCCAGGTGAGGTCGTCGAGCAGGCCCGCGCCGTGGCGGGCATCCAGCTGCGCGACAAGCGCGCTGAGCTCCGATCGCTCGCGGCGAGGCCGCTTGCCCCGGTAGGCGATGACGCGGAGACCGGACCGGGCCGACAGCCTCTCCACATCGATGTCCGCTGCGACCGTGAGGATCGACCGCAACGGGCGGCGTCGGTGAACGCGGTGTTCGCCGAAGGCGTCTTCGCGTCCGGGGTCGACTCGACCGGCGATCCCACGGCGCTCGAGCTGCAGGACAAGTCCAGTCGCGACGAAATAGCTTCCGAAGGACTCGGGACGCACGAGTACGTCGCCGTCGCCAGGCGGCAGAGCCTCCACCACTTGGGGAGTGATGGCACGAAGCGCCGACGACTCCCGCTCGTACGGCGGACGCGCCGTCACCGCGCTCGCGCTGTTGACACCTGCCAACACGACCAGCGCGGCGAGCGAGGCCGGCACGAGCCAGCGGCGACGCACGACCGTCCACGCCGTCCATGCGACGACGAGCCCGGCAATCATCCCGAGCACCCACGTCCAGCGCAGCCGGTACTCGTAGACCAGACCGACGGTGCGCTCCACGGCGAACACGCCCGAGAGCAACGCGACGGCGAGCGTGGCCGTCAGCCGACGCGCTCCGGACATTCGCCGTGCCCACACCACAACCGCTGCAACCACGAGCGGCACGAACAGCACGGGCACGCGCGCGGAGTAGAGGTACGTCGGCTCGGCGCTGAACGCGCCCAGCTTTTGATGTCCGGTCACCCACTCGGGGAGCCAGGCGAACTGTGCCGCGATCACGCGGTAGCCGTCGGCCAAGGTGTGCGCCTTGTTGTTGCTCGCGGTGAAGTACTTGACGATCTCGCTCATGTTGCCGGGCGTACGAGAGAGCTGCTCGACGATGGGCGGCAACCAGAGCACGAACAGAACCGCGGTCGCCACCAACGCGGCGCGGGTCAGCGCGCGTCGACCGCCGGCCCCCCGGCGGAACGCGGCCACGGTCAATCCCGCGGCGCCCCACGCGAATAACGGGAAGGCGAGTGGCACGTAGCCGACGTGGGTCTGGGCACAGAACGAGGCGACGCCGGCCGAGACCGGCAACGCCCACGCATCGCCACAGGTCATCGCCCACGTGAGGAAGACCAGGAGGCCGAACGGCAGCACGGTGATGTACGGGTTCCACGGGTTGCGTAGGAGGTCGGGCCCGAGGCTGCGTACGAGCAGGCCACTGCCGAGCAGAGTGAGGAGCAGGAGCGGCGTACCCCCGTGCCGCCGGGCAACGAAGGCCATGCCCGCGATGGCCAACCCGTTGATCAGGAGGGCTCCGAGGTCGAGCCCGATCGACGCGCTGCCACTCAGCCGGTACGGCCCCGCGAGGAGGTAGAAGAGCGCGGGGCCCGGGTGGTTCCAGCGATCCCGGGAGGGCAGCCCGAGCAGCACGGGGTGACGACCTACGTCGCGCGTGCGCAGCTCGGTGAGCGCAAGGTCGGAGCCGGGGTAATAGGTGTCGCCGACCTTCACGACCAACGCGACCGCCGAGATCACGAGCGGCACGAGCGCCAGCGCAACTGCGAGACCGACCAGTTGGCGGCGGCGCAAGTGAGGCGCGAACGACTCCGTGTCGGGCGCGGTGACGACAACCGATCTGCTGATCGCGCCGATCCTCGCGCCGCTTGACGGGCGGGCGGCGCCAAGCCACCATTCATCTATGTACCTAGTGAAATGTTTCTCTGGATGATCGAGTTCCACATCGATACGCGATCCGGCGTCGCGCCCTACCGGCAGCTCGTCCAGCAGGTTCGCCAGGCCCTTCGCCTCGGCCTCCTCCACGAAGGCGACCAGCTCCCGACGGTCAAGAACGTCGTCGCCCAGGTGGCGATCAACCCGAACACCGTCCTCAAGGCATACCGCGAGCTCGAGCACGAAGGGCTGGCGGCGGGCCGGCCCGGCCTCGGAACGTTCGTCACCCGGTCCCTGGCCGATTCGTCCCTCGCCGCGCACAAGGCGCTCCGAGCCGAGCTCGGCCGATGGCTCGACAAGGCGCGTCGAGCCGGACTCGATGCCGACAGCATCGCCGCGCTGTTCGAGAGCACGTTCCGGGCGTCGGCGGACGCGGACGTCGCATGACCGCGATCTTCGTGGCGCTCGATTCGCCACCGCACGGCCTGAAGCGGGCCGGAGCACGCCTGCCGTCTACCCTGCTGTACGACCGTGAACGAGCTCGCTGTCCCTGCTGACCAAGACTCGGATTCGACGTGACCGAGACCATCGGCGGCCTCGAGTCGGCGGCCGAACCGGAGGAGGACGCGAGAAGGTTCGCGCATTTCCCCTGCTTCGACGGCTATCGCGCCATCGCCGTCACCGGTGTGGTGCTCCTCCACGTGGCGTTCGCCTCGGGCTTCATGTACCGCCACCCCTCGCTGGGTGGCTACCTGTTCAACGCCGACTTCGGGGTCTCGCTGTTCTTCATGATCTCGGGCTTCCTGCTGTACCGGCCATTCGCGTCGTCGCACATGGCCGGCCGACCGGGCCCGGCGGTGCGTCCTTACTTCCGGCGTCGTGCGCTGCGGATCCTGCCCGCCTACTGGGTGGCGCTCACCGTCGTCGTGTACGTCCTGCATCAACAGCACATCCACAGCCTCAAGGAGTTCCTCCTTCTCTACGGTCTGCTCCAGATCTACAGCGAGCCGTACCACTTCCACGGGATCCAACAAGCGTGGTCACTCGGCACCGAGGTGAGCTTCTACGTCTTTCTGCCGCTCTACGCGGCGAGCGTGCGCCGGCTCAGCGTCGGCGTGAGGGCTCGACACCGGCTGGCACTGGAGCTGGGACTCGTCGCGCTCCTCTGCGCGATCGGGCTGGCGAGCCGCTTCGTCCTCATGACCGCGCGGGGCGAGGACACCTACTCCCTCACGACGCTTCCCGTCTATCTCGACCTGTTCGCCTTGGGCATGGGCCTCGCGGTGCTGAGCGCCTGGGACGCGTCACGCTCCACGCCGGCGCCCCGCCTCGCAGCGATGGGACGGCGGCCGTGGCTGTGGTGCCTCGTCGCGGTCGCCGCCTACTGGACGGTCGTCAACCGGCTCGACATCCCGATCAACTACAAGACGCCGCTGACTCCGGGGCAATGGGTGGCTCGCGACGGGCTGTTCGGCGTGGCCGCGTTCTGCCTCCTCGTCCCCGGGGTCTTCGGACCACAGTCCCGCGGCGGGGTGCGTCGCTTCCTGCGGCTCCGACCGGTGCAGTGGCTGGGGATGGTCTCCTACGGGGTCTACCTGTGGCACGAGGCCGCGATCGATCTCTACCAGCACTGGACACACACCCGCTTCTTCACCGGCGCGTTCCCGTTGATGCTCACCGGTACGGCCGCCATCACCCTCGCGATCGCGGTCGCGAGCTACTTCGTCGTCGAGCGGCCCGCGTTGCGGCTCAAAGGTCCGCGGGCGTAAACCCGCTCCGGCCTCGGTCGGAATTCAGTCCGTGCCGAAGTCGGGCAGGATGATCGAGCCGTCCTCGCGGAGCGCGAAGCCCGGGTTGTAGGAGATCTCCCAGACGTGGCCGTCCGGATCGGAGAAACACGCGGCGTACCCTCCGTAGAACGTCTCGCCGGGCGGTCGTGTCATCGTGGCCCCGGCGGCCTCGGCCGCGGCAGCCACCTGCTCGACCTCTTCCGCGGAGCGGACGTTGTGGGCGAGGACGACGCCATCGAAGGAATCACGGCCGGTGTCCGCGACACCAGAGTCGAGCGCGAGCTTGTCCCTGCCCCAGAGAACGAGGACGACGCCCCCGGCCTCGAAGAACACCGTCTCCTCGACTTCCTGACCTCGCCAGCCCAGCCGCTCGTAGAACGCTCGGGCGCGCTCGAGATCGGTGACACCCAGTGTGATCAGGCTGAGGCGCGGTTCCATCCGAGGAACGTACTTCGGCGTGGCAGCAGTGCAGCGCGAATCAGCGGTCGGCGCCGTCCGGTGGCGGCAGCGCGACCACCGGCTGCTCGCCCGCCCCCAGGGCTTGACGCTCGCCCGCACGTGCCGAGAGGGTCGTGAACCACAACAACGCGCCGATCACGCCCCAGTTGAGGACGGGCGAGATCTCCAGGAAGCGTTGGGTGGAGACCGTGAGCGCCAGCACGAACCGCACGACCGCCTCGCCAACCAGTCCGAGCCCCCACACCGCGGTGACGAAGCGGAACCTCCGGGCGGCGCCGGGCAGGTCCCAGATGCCGTTGAACTCCTCCACTTGCGCAGGGTCACCCCCGGTGGCGAAGGAACGGCCCAGATAGAACATCACCGGCCGCTTCGCCGTCAGCGAGCAGAGGCAGACTGCGCCGAACAACCCGGTGAGGAGCGACTCGCGCACCTTGAGCAGTGTGGCGCTGCCGTGCATGGCGACGGCACCGACCAGGCCGACGGCGATGCCGATCAGGGCGATTATGCCGATGGGTTCGAAGCGACCGTGTCGCAGGCGCTCGAACGCGATCTCGGCTACGGGAAAGACCATGACCGCAGCGAGAGCGACCGCGTCGGAGCCGACGTGGGGCCGCAAGAGGCTGTACCCGACGACCGGGAACACACCCGCCACGACGAGTTGGGGCGCGAGCCGGCGGAGGCTCGGCACCATCGCCTGCGCGGCGGACGGCGTGCTCTCCTCCGCGGCGTCCCCGCGCGACGACGCGTCAGGCACCGCTGTCTCGCCACGGTCGGTTGCCGAAGCGGTCGAGGTGCACCACGTCGCCCACCGGCTTGCGCGTGGTCGGGCCATAGCGGCCGCGGGGCCACCCGAGCGGTACCGCGCAGCACGGCTGTACCGACAGCGGCAGTCCCAGCAACCGCCGCACGACCGTGGTGCTCCACAGCGGCAAGGTGATGAGGGAGGCCCCGAGACCCATCGAGCGCGCAGCCAACAGCAGGTTCTGCACCGACGGGTAGATCGAGCCGTAGTAGGACGACTCCGCGATCGGCGGCAGCGGCACGAAGGGCGCCCGCCCACCCCGCAGGCAGGCCACGATGACGACGGGGATCTCCACGAAGTGCTCCACCTGCCACTGCACGGCGCGCAGGATCCTCGCCATCGGTTCGTTCTCGCCGGATCGGTTGACGACACGTTGGCCGACGCCCCCGTAGAGCTTCCAGGCCCGGGCGTACTGGGCGGCGAGACGCTCCTTGGCGGCGAGATCCTTCACCACCACGAACTCCCAGTTCTGCCCGTTCGATCCGGTCGGCGCGTGCAACGCCAGCTCGATGCAACGCACGACGATGGCGTCGTCGACCGGGTCGGGCAACACCTTGCGCACCGCCCGCTGCGTGCGCATCGCGTGTTCGAGGGGCATCTGGAGGCCGTCCTCGACATCGGCGAGTGGGCGCTCGCCCTCGGGGCCTCGGTCGTGGCGGGACCAAGCGTCGGTCATCCGCGAACCCTAGAGCGGTGGGTCACACGGCGGTGTTCGGTAGACCCGGAGCCGTCGCCGCGTGAACCTCGCACATCAGCGCGATTTGACGAGGCCGAAACGGAGCTGGGTTGGCAGGCTGATCGAATCGGCGATTGCACCGGGCCCGATCTCGTACAGGGCCGGCCAGCGCCCGACAGTGAAAGCGGGGTCGTTCGACTGCCAAGTCTGGCCGTAGTCGTTGCTGTACGACACCGCCATGGTGTTCGACGTCACGATGACTCGGCCGTTGCTCATGGACACCGCGCCGGGGCCACCCTGCTGGTCGGTCGATATGCGGGTGCCGAGGTCGCCGGTCCAGGTGACTCCATCGCTGGAGCGTTTGTAGTGGACGTAGAAGTTGTCGACGCCGCCCAACTCGAACAGCAGGAGATATTGACCGTTCTTCATCCTGATCACCACCGGCATCCCCGGCCGGGAACGGTTGTCCTGGAGCGCGGCGGCAAAGATCTTGAGGGAACCCCAGGTTTGGCCGTTGTCGGGCGAGATCTTCTGCGTGATCCGTTGCCGGAAGCCGATCGCGGCCTGGGTGCCGTCGGCGTACATGATCGAGACCCGGCCGTCGGGGAGGAAGAACAGCCACGGCTCACACACATTGAGGTACTGGTTGCCCTGTGGATTCTCGTTGCCCGCGACCTTGACCGGCCCGGTCCAGTGCATCCCGTTGTCGCTCGAGCGCCAGACCGAGATGCGGTAGGAGACGAGGTTGACCCAGTTGCGGGTGGCCAGCAGGACGTCACCCTTCGGCACCTTCAGCAGGTTGGGGTTGCCGAGCAGCCGGTCGCCGTCATCCACGGTGGCGATCTTGGTCCAGCTGCGGGCGTTGTCGGTGCTCTTGTAGATCCAGATCTCGGCGCGGTACTTGGTGATCCCGACGGTCGTGGCCGCCAGCCAGACGCCGTCTCGCAGCTTGGTCATCCTCACCCATCCGCCCGCGGGGAAGTTCGTGGTCTGACCCCAGTCGATGACCTGTCCGGGAGCGAACTGCTTCACGTTGAACAGCACGGGCGCGCTGAGGGCCGATGCGCTGCCCACGTACGCCTTGGCCTGGATCTTGTGGCCGCCCTCGGCCACGGTGGTCGAGTTCCAGTGGTAGTTCCAGCCCAGACCGGCCGTGGCCTGCCCGATCAGCACGTCGTCGATGTAGAACTCGACCCGATCCACCGGCGCGCTCGTGGTCGCCGCCAGGTCGTAGTAGTCGCTGACGATCTGGCCGTTGCGGGGGGCGACGACGGTGACCACTGGGGGGGTCGGTTGCAGGACGACGTCGAGCACGGTGTCGGTCGCGACGGCCTCGCCCGAGATCGTCGCCGGCGCCAGCGCGCTGCCCGAAGGTGGCGTGAAGCGCACGTCGTAGGTCCCCTCCGCCACCGAGATGGCGTAGTGACCGGTGCCATCCGTCGTGGCCGTCGCCACTGCGTTGCCCGTCGGCGGATCGAGGACATCCACCACGACGTCCACCACCGGGGTGCTCGAGTCGTCGGTGACCGTGCCCGACAGCATGAACGTCGCCGCGCGGGCCGGAGCCACTCCGACCACCGCGCCGCCGAGGAGAGCCAGCGCCGCCGCTAGTATCCCGGCTCGAAGCCGTCTGCGGCCCACGCTGCACCCCTGTCATGTATCGCCGTCTCGATTCAGACTAGCGTCCCCCGTCGACGCTCGACGCAAACAGGCAACAGCCGCCTCCGCGTGCTCCTGGCGAGAGCGGTCGGCGCTGACCGCTACGATCGACCGATCACCGCACCCGCTCGGTCGCAAGCGCCAAGCGCGCCATTGGTCTCAGCGCAACACCGAGCGCCGCAAGACCGCAGCCGGCGCGTGTCCCGAGGCGTCATAGCGCTCGGGCTGGTTCCGCTTCTGGTGTCCGCCGTGACCGTGTTCGTTCGGGTCCGCTCGAGCTACTACCCGGCGGGCGATGTCGCGGGCACGGAGCTACAAGTTCGGGACGTGGGCCATCATCCCGTCCTTCTCGGTCTCTTCTCCCGGGATGGATGGAACCATCCGGGTCCCATCCTCTTCTATGTGCTCGCGGTGCCGTATCGCTTGACGGGTGGCCGCTCGATCGGTCTGCTCTTGGGCGCGCTGCTGATCAACGGCGCCGCCATCCTCGGAATGGCCTTGATCGCTCGACGGCATGGCGGCACTCCGCTGTTGCTCTTGACTCTCTTGGGCTGCGGCCTGGTGGTCAGGAGTTTCGGGCCCGACCTCGTGCGCGATCCGTGGAACGTCTCGATCACCGTTCTCCCGTTCGGGCTGCTCGTCTTTCTCACATGGGAGATGATCTCCGGCTCGGCGTGGGCACTGCCGGCCGGAGCGTTCGTGGCGTCCTTCTGCATCCAGACCCATGTCGGCTATGCCCTGCTCGCGGCCCCGCTGCTGGTGCTCGGTACGTCGTGCCTGGTCGCGCAGTCGTACCGACGCGTGCAAGCGGGCCGCGCCGCGGCGGTCCGTCGAAGTCGTCCTCTCCGAGCCGCGCTCGTGGCGGCCGGAGTGCTCGTGGTGCTCTGGCTGCCTCCCGTGCTCCAGCAGATCACCGCCGCTCACGGCAACCTCGGAAAGATCGCCGGTTACTTCCTCGATGACTCCGGCAAGAAGGCTCACACCCTCGCCGAGGGCTGGCGTTTGACGAGCAACCAGTTCGGGAGCCGTCCCGAGTGGATCACCGGCCACCGAGCGGTGATCCCCCTCCGCTTCGAGCCTGCGTCGCTTCTCCACGCCGCCTTTCCCGTTTATCTCCTGCCGTTCGTCGGCGTCGCGTTCGCGCTCTGGCGCCGAGGGGAGAGAGACGCCTTCTGGTTGACCGCGACCGTCGGGTTGACCCTGAGCCTGGGTGTCGTGTGGGTGGCTCGCACCCTGGGGCCGGTCTACGACTACCGGCTGGGCTGGATCTGGGTGGTCACCATGTTCGCTTTTGTCGCCACCGCTTGGGGGGCCTGGCGGCTGGTCGATGAGCGAGTCAGACCGACCACGAGGCGCGCACTGGGTGTGGCCTGTGTCGTGGCCCTGGGCGCGATCACACTCGTCAATGCGGTGTATGCGGCAAGGCCCGTCGGGGACGCGTACTCACCGCAGGTTGCGGTGTTGGCCCGACAAACAACCGCGGCCCTGCCGAGAGGCTCCGGCGACGTCATCGTTCGGTGCAGCGGCGATGAGGGCTGCGTCTATTACGCGGCGTTGATCCTCTGGCTGGAGCGGCACGGAATATCCGCGCGCACACAATCCGCGTACGGTCTTGTCGGCTCTGACTCCGCTCATCGCGTCCACCGGCACGGCCCGGTTCGAGCGATCCTCGACGTCGAGATCAGCAAACCCTTCGGCAAGTTCGATGCTGCGGCCGACCGTCCGGGCCATCGAATGATCGCCTACTGGGGCCTGCTGCCCCGCGCAGAGCGCGCCCAACTCGTCCGGCGCATGACGGCCATCCGGGCGCAGCGTGACGCGGGCACCCTCGACAAGACGTCGTTCTACGTCGAGGCGCTCGACCTTGACAGACGCTTGAGCACCGCGGCCGTCGGCGTGTTCTTGACGCAACCGCACTAGCGCGCGGTTCGGGTCGGCTCAGTCGTCGTCGATGATCGCGCCGGCGCCGCTGGCGCGTGTGATGGTGGGACCGGTTGAACCCGACAGCACGAGGGAGAACGTCTCGAGCGCCTCGGGGCGGTAGTCGCCGGTGAGCTTGACGAAAACGGTGGCGCCGGTGACGCCGGGGGCGAAGCTGAGCGTGCCCAGGCGCGGCTCATAGTCGCCGCCCGCCAGCGTCGCGCTGCCGTCCACCGTGCCGAAGTTGACGCTGACCGAGCTGCCCTGCGCGCTCGAGAGGCGCACCGGGAACACCGCCAGCGCGCTGAGGTCGTCGCCTTCCACCACGCTCACGTCGCCGATGGCGAGTGTCGCACTCCCGCCGTTGGGATCGTCGTCTAGCAGAGTGGCGGTGCCGATGGCGCGCGCCAGCACCGCGCCGCCCGAGGGCCACACCAGGCGCACCTTGAAGCTCTCGTTGGCCTCGTTGGCCATGTCGCCGTTGACCGTGACCTTCACCCGTTGCTCCACCACTCCGGGGGCGAAGTCGAGGCGACCCGACTGGCCCACGTAGTCGCCGCTCGCGCTCGTCGCCGAGCCGTCATTGGTGAGATAGACGACGCTGATCAGGTCGGGTTGCGGTGATGAGAGTCGCACGGTGAACACGGCCTGGGCCATGCCCCCGTCGCCCTCGTTCGTGGTGACGTCGCCGATCGTCAGCTGCGGAGGGACCTTGGCGTCGGTGATCATGCCGACCCCATAACCGTTGGCGAAGAAGAGGCGGTGACCCGCAGAGTCCGCGGCGATGCCGTTGAACCAGAGGAAGTCGCCTGCCGCCGTGGTCGAGGCGGACGTCGGGGCGTAAGTGAGCGGTTGGCCGCGATCCGGGATCACGAGCGTGTACGCACCACCGGGCGCATCGCTCCGGTAGACGCCACGGCCGGTGCCGTTCACGTCGAGGACAACGTACAGCGACCCCCCGGCATGGGTGAGGCTGTCGGCCGTGCCGGGTGCCGCGACCGTTGTCACGACCGCGGTCGCGATGACGACTTTGCGCAGCCTGTTGTCTGCGATCCAGAGGTTGGTCCCGTCGGTGGTGATGCTCGTCGGCGGGCTGCTAGCGCCGGCACCGAACCGCGCGGCCGCGCCCGTGCCGTCGGTTTGGTTGCCGCACTGTCCCGGCACCCCGGCCAGCGCGGTCATGGTCGCGGTGGCGATCACGATGTCGTAGACCGCGCAGTCACCGTGCACGAGATAGAGGTGGCCACCTTGGTAGACGAGGTCGTGGGCGGGGTTGCTCGCCGTCGGCAGCGTCACCAGCGTGCTCACGGCGCCGGTCGCTTTCGAGATCCGAGCGACCGCGTCAGGCTGGGCGACGTACAAGTCGGTGGCATCGTGGGTGATGCCGCGTGGCTGGTCGAGGCCGGTGGCCAGCGTCGTCACCGCGCCGGTTGCGATCACGACCTTGCGTACCGCTCCCGTCGCGCGGTCGGTGACGTAGAGGTTGAGGCCGTCGGACGTGGTGTCCGCGGGGTTGGTGAAGCGGGCAGCTGCGCCGCGGCCGTCGACCTGGCCCGCAGCGGCGATGCCCGCCGCACCGCGCGACGCCCCCGTCGCCAGCGTGATCTCCGTGAACCGCGGTCCATGGGCCGCCCAGAGGTTCACCCCGTCGGTGAGGAGGTCGACGGCTTGGAGTAAGGGCGGGGTGATGTCGACGACACCGCCCGTTGCCGCGTTGACCTTCCAGATCTTCCAGTACTCGCCGCCGTCCTCGGTGTCGATGAAGTAGAACGCGGCGACGTACACGAACCCACCGGAGACGGCGACGCCCATTGCGTTCTGGTTGAACGCACCGGGATCGGTGAACGCAGCGCGCGTCGTCACAGCCCTCGTGCTCGGCACGAGCTTGCGCAACTTGATGCCGTCTCCGATCCACAGCACGCCACTCGCGTCCGACGTGATGCCGTCGGGGAACTCGAAGCGCGCCGCCGCGCCGATGCCGTCGACCGAACCCACGGCCCCCGGCATTCCGGCCACCGTGGTGACCGCGGCCGTCGCGAGCGTCAGCTTGCGGATCGTGCGGTTGTAGCTGTCCGCGATGTAGACGCTGAGCTCGTCCGGCACGACCACGATTCCCTTCGGGCCGTTGAAGCGAGCCGCAGCGCCTGCGCCGTCGGCCGAGCCCACGAGCCCCACCTGGCCCGCGATGGTCGACACCTCTGCGTTGCCGATCCGCACGCGCCGGATCGTGTCGTTGTTGGAATCGGCCACGTACAGGTTGTCGCCGTCGGTGGCCAGGCCCTGCGGGACGTTGAACCGGGCAGCGGCGCCGTAGCCGTCGACCGATCCCGAGACGGTGCGATCGCCTGCGAACACCGCCCATGCCGACGTGGTGACGTCGATGCGATCGATGGCGTTCCCGTCGATCACGAAAAGGTCGTTGCCAACCTTCACCGCGTCGCGGGCGTCGATGTACGGCGATGGGATCGAGCCCGCGAGCTGACGAGCCGTTGCGGTCGGTCGGGTCGCCCCGGCAGGAGGAATCGCGAGCGGCGTCACCCCCAGAGCCGCGACCAACGCCATGCACGCCGTACCGACCCTGACACCGCGACGCCGAAGCGGCCCCGTCACTCGAACTCCCCTCGAGTCGACGCGGAGACACTACCGCCGCGCGGCAGGCCCAGGAGCCCGAGGACGGATCGGGGGCGGACCTAGGATCTCTTCACTCCCATCGGTTACCGGACTGGGGGCGATGCTCGTCCGAGCAGCTCGCCGGCTGGACGCCGGCGTGACCACGAGGGAGGTCAACCATGTACGCACGACTCGTCAGGTTCTCGTTCGGCCCGGGCAAGCGGGCGGAGGCCCAGGCTCTCGCCGACGAGCTGATGCCGCTGATCACGTCCCAACCCGGCTGCGAAAGCGCCGTGGTGTTCGGGGACGACAGCGACGGTGAGTACGGGATCTTCGTGCTGTGGCAAACCGAGGCCGAAGCGGACGCGGCGGCGCAGTTGGTCCGGCCGAGGATGATGGAGCACCTCCAACGCAACGCGCAAGGTGCGCCGGAGATGCGCCTGTTCGAGGTGATCTCGCGCTGACCCGTGATGGCAAGGTCGGATGACCCTCGCTCAGAAGGACAGGTAACGCGATGCTGCGGGCCAACTACCCGGCGAAACGTGCCAACTGATCACCGCGACGACTACCGGCGAGGAGCGCACCGTTTGGTTGGCTCGTGAGAACGTCGACGCTCTGGATGGCGGTGCTCGTGGCGATGCCGCCCGAACCGAAACTGGTATCGAAGTCGCCAGCCGGGTCGAACCTGGCGAGAACGGCGCGCTGGCAGTCGATGCCGGCCAGCACTACCGCGCCATAACGTTGGGTGGCGAAGGCGAAGACATTGAACGGGTTGGTCGACGGCATTGCGTGCGTGACCCGACCCCCAGCACCGAAGGTCGAGTCCAACGTCCCGTCGGGGTTGTACCGGGCGAGCGCAAACAACACCCGACCATCGGCGCCCTGGGTGGACCCCCCAGCCAGCAGCTTGCCACCCGCGCGCAACACCAGGCCGCGGAGAAACGACTCCCGGTCGATCCCGAACCCGAAGTCGGTGGTGACCACGCCGTTGTCCCCGAAGCTTGCGTCACGGATACCGGTCGGCGTCAGGCGAACGAGCTCGAACACCGCCGTGCCCACGGGGTCGTTGGGCCTGACCCCGGACGCGCCGACGACGAGCTTGCCATCGGGCTGAACCCAGGACGTGCGCAGGCCCTCCGGCAGCAAAATGGCCACCCAGGCCCACGATGCCCGCCCAGCCGAAGGTGGTGTCGGCACTGCCGTCGGGGTTGAGCCGAACCACGAGGGTCCCGTGGCTTCCATCGCTCACCGCCACGATCTTGCCGTCGGGCTGAAGCACGACCGCGACGATGGCGTCGTAACTGCCGAGATCGCTGACGACTACGCCCCCGTTGCCGAAGCTGGCGTCGAGCGTGCCGTTGGGCAGGTAGCGCAAAAGGCCCAGCTCCGTCGGCGGCGGCATCCCGGCCACGAACGAGACGGAGCCGCCCACGAGGAGCTTGTCGTCTGGTTGGCGCACCACGAGCTCCGCCGTGCTGGCGTAGCCGACGAAGGTGTCGACTACGCCCTTGTCGCCGAAGGTCGCATCGGGGGTGCCGTTGGCGTTCAGTCCGCGCAGTGTTATGTGAGGCGGGTCAAACGATGTCTGAAACGTGCCCGGCACAACGATCCGACCATCAGGCAAGACGGCCGGTTGACCGAAGTGGCCGTTGGCGCCGAGGTCAAAGCTCACCACACCGTTGGTGCCAAAGGTCGGGTCGAGGTCGCCGGGGCGACACGCCACAAGCAGCACAGCCGCGATCGCCAGCACCGCAAGCAGACGAGCTCGCCTCATCGTCATACGTTCGCGCCCGCAGGAGGCCAACACACGTGTGCGCCCGGCCAACGGTCCTGCCATGGCATGCGCCCTCAACCGGGCCGCACGGTGACCTGCACCGAGGCTGTGTTGTCGGCGGTGTTGGGGTCGAACTCGTGGGCAGCGAGGGTTGCGGTGTTGGCCAGCATCCCCGGGCCGCGCGGCTTGACCACCAGGGTGATGGTGGCGGAGGCACCCGATGGAAGAGCTCCCAGCGAGCAGGTGAGGGTGGTGGCGCCGTCCCACGCGCAGGACCCGGTGCTCGTGGCCACCCGGCGGAACTGCACCCCGCCCGGTAGGGCGTTGGGCCAGGTGTCGTGCAACTGCACGTTGGTGGCCATGAGCGGCCCGTGATTGGTGGCGGTGAGCGTCCAGGTGAGCAGCTTGCCGGTCATCACCGGGTTGGGCGTGGCGGTGATGCCGAGCGAGAGGTCGGCGCCCGGCTGAGCCTCGTACACGCCTTGGTCGATCGCCGAGCCGACGATGCGGGGGTTGCCGTCGAGGTCCCACGGGGTGAGGCCGGGCGCGTCGCTGTCGCCGGCGTCGACGGAGGGCGAGGCGCCGCGCAGGTGATAGTCGCCTGCCGTCGGGTCGACGAACAACGGGTCGGCGGAGATGTTGCTGTTGACGCCGGTCTGGTCGGTGCAGTTGCGGCCATAGCGCGGCACGGTCGTGCTGTACACATTGTTGAACGTGATCAACGGAACCGTGGCCCGGGGATAATCGCCGCAGTCGAGCACCGATGAGCCCGACTCGGAGACCGCCACGTTGTTGACCACCCTGGACGCGGAGTCGAACCCCGCGAGCGTGAGCGCCGAACCCGATGCGGCTTGGTTGCCCACGAACGTGTTGTTGACGAGGTAGGGACCCCGAGTGTTGCCGGGGACCAACCAGTAGGCACCGCCGCCCTCGTCGCTCGCGGTGTTGTCGACGACCAGGTTCTGCTCGAAGAGAGCGTCAGACTGGTTCACGGCGTAAATTCCGCCGCCGTGGCTTAAGACCGCGCGGTTGCGCCGGATCACGTTGTTGCGGATGATCGGCGAACCCGCGGCGAACAGTCCGATGCCACCGCCATCGGTCGTCACGTTGTCTTGGATGACGTTGTCCGTCACGACGGGCGCACCTTCGCCACCCAGAAAGACGCCGCCACCGTCGCCGCCCGCGGGGCCGCGCCCATTGCGTTGGATGATGTTGTGTGTAATCAGAGGGGCGCCAAACTGTTCGGCAATACCGCCACCGGCAAACACGGCCGCGTTGTCCTGGATGACGTTCAGCTTGATCGTCGGCATGGCGTGCACGATGGACACGCCGCCACCCGCGTCGCCGTACCCTGGCACGGAGTAGAAGTCGGTGAAGCCGTGCTGAATCGTGAAGCCCTTGAGCACCGAGGCACGGGTCTCCAACGAGTGGAAGAACACGATAGGACCGACACCGTTGCCGTCGATGACGGTGGACGCCGCTCCCGCGGCTCCGACCACTTTGATGGCCTTGCCGTGGAAGTCGATTCGGTGCTCGCTGTAGGTGCCGGGGGCTACGAGCACCGTGTCGCCATTGACCGCCGCGTCGATGCCCGCCTGGATGCTCGGGTAGTCGCCGGGCACGTTGCGCACCACGGGGGCAGCCGAGGCCGTCGTCGAGGCCGACACCAGCACCGCGCAGAAGGTGGCCGATGCGACCACCGCGTGCGTCACCCGCCGTTGCAGCGATCTCATCTCACCGTCCCCACTCCTGGTCTCCGCCCGTCCCAGGACCCATGCCTGGAGGCGGAACCCCAACAGCCCATCGTTACCAGGGTCGGCTTCGGGTCCGCCTCCGCTGGGTTGAGCCGTCCGACGCACACCTCGGCTGCACACCGTTCTCTCCGGGTCGTCCAGGCGCACAACCCAGTTTGTGGCATTTAGCACGGTTCCCCTGCGTTGCCGTACGATCTGTGCTCATGCGGAGACTGCTCGTGGTCATGATCGGCATGACGGTTTGTATGCCCGTCCGGGCTGATGCAGCAGAGCCCCATACCGTCGTGGTCGACGATGACCTGTCCTGTGCAGGCGCCGCCTTCTCGACCATTCAGGCCGGAATCGACGCCGCCCAGCCGGGAGACTTCGTGGCGATCTGCCCGGGCGTCTACCCCGAGCAGCTCACGATCACCAAGAACCTCACGCTCACCCCCTACTCCGGTGATGCGCGTCCCGTTGTGCGCGCCCCCGCCGCCCCGCACGAGTCGCGCTGCGGACCGTCGGGAAGTGGTGTCACCGCCATCGTCGATGTCTGCGGCGACGGAGTTGTTGCAAACCTCCTCGACGTGACGGTGGCCGGACCAGGTCCGGGCGCCTGCGGGAGCCTGAACTCCGGCGTGCTCATCACCGGTGGCTCTCAGGTGTTCGCCTTCGGCCTCCAGGTGCTCGACATCCGCGACGAACCCCTCAGCGCGTGTGACTCCGGCGTTGCCATTCAGGCAGGCAAGGCCGCATGGGCGTCAACGGGGACATTCGCCACCAGCGGCGGGCTCATCACGACCGGCTA
>VAWU01000027.1 GCA_005888325.1 Actinomycetota bacterium | reverse complement strand
CACTGCGTCGTCACCGGCTGCGACGTCGACTGGCGCCTGGAGCGCGACCACCGGGTGCCCTACGCGCAGTGCCACACCACCTCCCTCGACGGGCTGGGGCGCATGTGCGGGTGGCACCACCTGCTCAAGACCAAGGGCTGGGGCTTGGTGGGCGGGCCCGGGTGCTACCGCCTGACACCACCGGGCACCACCGCCGCGGAGGGAGAGCCGGTCGAACGCGGTGGTCGAGCGCCGCCCCGAACGTGAGGCCGGCCGGGCGTGAGGTCGGGGTCGCGCGAGCGGCGACCGGGGCGACGCGCGCTTGCACTCATCGGGCATCATGCGCGCGTGAGCGATCCTTGGATCAACCGGAGGAGGTCGAGTAGCGCCGACGGCCGTGCTGCTGTGACGGTGCTCGTGCTCGTGACCGGTCTCCAGGGGACCGGGAAGTCGACCATCGCGGCGCGGTGCGCGGACGTACTCGACGCGCCCGTCCTCGCGTGGGACTGGGTCATGGCGTCATTGACGCCGTTCGAGCGCGTCCAAGAGACGCTGGAGGCCCTCGATCGCCAGACGTACCGCGCGGTGGGATGGGCGGTGATGTGGCAGCTCAGCCGCGCCCAGCTGCCGCGGAGCATGTCCGTCGTCCTCGATGGCCTGGCGCGGAGCGACGAGGTGACCACGACGAGGGCCCTGGCACGAGAGCACGGCGCCGAATGCCTCGTCGTGCTGACAACGTGCGACGATCCCGAGCTCCACCGGTCACGCGTCGAAGGCCGCACGCGGGGGATTCCCGGCTGGTACGAGCTCATTTGGGATCACGTGGCGGAGACGAGACGCACGTGGACGCCGCCGGCCGATGTCGACGTGGTGCTGGATTGCGGTCAATCCATCGAGCACAACGTGACGGTGCTCCAACCGCTCGTGCAACATCGATAGCCGCGGCCCCGATCGTTCCTTCACTCGCTGCGGAGCACGACCGCAGGTTGGGTACGGGCCGCGGCGCGGGCGGGAGGGCGGCGGTCAGGTTGGCGAGCGCGATCGCTCACCACGTCTCCGTTGTCGCAGCCCGGCCACGGCGGACAAGTGCGCTAGCCGGAACGGGCCTGGTGGTGCTGACCCCCCGTGTCGGCCACGCGGCCACGCCGCCGGCCACTCAACGAGAGAGGGCGTGAGCGATGGCCGCGACCGCCTCGGGGCCGTAGCTCATCGACTCCTCGTAACCCTCGGTGAACGGCGACGGCAGGTAGCCGTGCCATTCGGGGGCGAGGCCGGCGAGTAGCACGCGCGCGCCCTCGCGGTCGACCCGGGTCTCGACCGCGCGGCCGAGCGCGTGGAACGCCTCGCCCGGCAACGACACCAGCCGCACGGGGCCGACCGTCCACTCGAGCAGCTCGACCGGGACGCGGCGGCCGGTCCGGCCGCCGGTGAGCAGCGTCGAACCCAAGGTCACCTCGACCGTGCGATGACGCACGACCGAGGGTCCGGCCGCTTCGACCGGTTGGGCCTCGCCGAGCACTTCCTCCATGCCCGCGGCGACATCTCGTCCCAGCTGTTCCGCCTCGGCGAAGCCGTCGCGCCGGCAGTCGTTGTCCTGGCGGTGCACGTGGTGGGGGTTGACGTCGCCGAGCGCGCCCGGCAGCAGCACCGCCGTCCCGCCGATCCGGCGCTCGAGCGCGTCGCGGAACGGGCCCACCCAGTCGCTCGACACCGCCAGGCATTCGGGACCCAACGCGACGGGGTGGATCGCGACGTTGGCCAGCGTGCCGAGCCGCACGTCGTGGGAGTCGAGCACGTCGAGCACCGCGAACGTCGGCTCGTAGGGCAGTCCCCTTCGGTTCACCGAGAGCGCGTCAGGGAGCGGCCATCGGCCCATGCGCAGCACGGCGGGCGCGGAGCCGGCGGCCGCGTCGCGGGCCGCGACGACGCAACGCTCGACGAGCAGGTCTCGATATCCCTCGGGCGTGACCCAGCCGAGTTGCTCGCTCCCCGCGATCGTGCTCGGGCCCGCGTGGGTGTGCACGCATGACGTGAGGACCGCGGCCCGCTCGAGGCCGAGCGCAGCCGCGACACCCTCGCGGATCGGTCCGGCGAACCCGGCCGACATCCCGAGCAGATCGCAGACGAGGAGGCAGACCGAGCCGGACTCCCCGCTCAGGAACAGCGCGCGCGCCTCGAGGTCGTCGTGCACCTCGGTGGCGGGTTGGTTCTCGATGAAGCCCGCGAGCTGCACGGGCGTCGGAGGCGTGATCACCGCCGTGCCGAAGCCGGCCTCCAACCCCGCCACGGTCACGCGACCGCCGCCGTGCAGCCGTCGGCGGCCGCGTGGTATGCCGCCTCCACCACTGCGACGGCGGCGCGTCCGTCCTCCGCGGTGACCGTCGGCTGGCGATCGCCGCGCATGGCCGCGAGGAGCTCCTCGAGGGGCGAGCCGGTCGTCTCGGGAAGCGCGACGCGCTCGCGCTCGCCCTCGAGCGGCAGGAACGTGAGCGGCGTGTGCGTGTCGAGGTGGAGCGTGCCCTGGGTGCCGACGACCGTGAGCTGTTGGTCGGGGCCCGGCCTCGACGTCCAGCTGGCGTGCACGCTCCCGATGGCGCCGCCGCCGAGCCGCACGAGGAGCTGGGCATCGAGCTCGACGCCGCCGGCGGGGCCGTTGAGGAACGCCGCGACCTCGACGATGTCGTCGGCCGCCACGTGGCGGATGACGTCGACGATGTGCACGCCGAGGTCGATGAGGCACCCGCCGCCGGCCTGGCTG
The DNA here is from genome assembly GCA_005888325.1 of Actinomycetota bacterium. Lineage (NCBI taxonomy): Bacteria > Bacillati > Actinomycetota > Actinomycetota bacterium. The sequence continues at coordinate 79,828 of VAWU01000027.1, read as the reverse complement.
CGATCGAAGAACCAGGCGGCACGGGGCGCCCAGGCCTGGGGGCCCGCGTGCCCGAACGCGGCGCGCACGCCGGTCACCGAGCCCAACCGACCCTCGGCGACGACCGCCCGCGCGGCTGCGAACGGTGCGACGAAGCGCGCGTTCTGGAACGGCACGAGCACGACGCCGGTCGCGGCGGCTGCGGCGATCATCTCGTCGGCCTCCACGACCGTGCGTGCCATCGGCTTGTCGACGATCACGTGCTTGCCCGCGCGGGCGGCTGCCACCGCCACGTCGCAGTGCAGCACGTTGGGTGTCGCCACGACGACCGCATCGACGTCGTCGCGCGTCACGGCGTCCTCCCAGTGGTCGACGACGGTGCCGCTGCCCCATTGGTCGCGCGTCACCTCCGCCGATGCGCGCGACCGGCTCGCGAACGCGGTCACGGCTGCCCCTGCCGCTCGGAGCCCGGGGAGGTGGATGTGGTTCGCTGCCGTCCCGCAACCGACGACTGCGAAGCGCACCGTCACCGCAGCAGACCCCGGGCGACCTTGCGCACGGCTGCGGCGACGTCGTCGCAGTCGCGATCGGTGTACCCGACTCCGATCGGGACGATCACCGAGCGGGCGACGAGCGCCTCGGTGCGCGGGCACAAGCCCTCGCCGTAGGTGCGGTCGGTCGGGTGCTCGGCACAAGCCCACGGTCCACCCTTGCCCGACGCCGTTCGCTGGTCGATCACCGCCGGGTTCAAGTACACCGGCCGGGCCCCGTACATCTGCGCGCTCGGCACACCCTCCGCGCGCAGGGCGGCCGCGAAGCGCTTGGCGGTGGACGCCTCGGGCACGAACCAGGTGATGCTCGATGACCCGTCGCCGTCAGGATCGGGCCGCCGGCGGCGCACCAGGCCGGCGACCTCACCGACGCGCTCGAGAATTCGGCCCTTGCTCGCGCCCAGCGCGGCGAGGATCGCCGGTAACCGCTCCAGCTGGACGCGTGCCACGGCTCCCGCCAGCTCGCCCATCCGCAGGTTCTCGCCGGCATACGGCTCGGTGAGCTCGTCGCCTCGCCCGCTCGCATAGCTGGTGACGAACTGGCCGCCCTGGTCCTGATAGCGGGTGGCACGGAGGTACAGCGTCTCGTCGTCGGTGACCACGATCCCGCCCTCGCCGGCCGTGATGTTCTTCTCCTGTTGGAGGGAGAACGCGCCCAGCGCGCCGAAGGTACCGGCGGCACGGCCGCGGTAGGTCGCGCCGATCGCCTGGGCCGCGTCCTCGATCACGGGCACACCGTGGCGGGCCGCGACCTCGAGCACTCCGTCGAGGTCGCACGCGACGTTCTCGAGGTGCACCGCGATGATCGCGGCCGTCCGGTCGGTCACATGGGTGGCGAGGTCGGTGCAATCGAGTCCGAGCGTGTCGTCGACCTCCGCGAACACCGGCACGGCCCCGGCCGCGATGACCGCGTTCACGGTCGCGATGAACGTGAACGCGGGGACGACGACCTCGTCGCCGCATCCCACCCCCAGCGCCGCGAGCGCGCACCGCAGCGCGGCAGTTCCGTTCGCGACCGCGACCGCGTACCGAGTGCCGAGTGCGTCGCACGTCGCGCGCTCGAAGCCGGCTACCGCGCCTGCCGTCGGCCCTCGCGTATAGCGAAAGAGCGCCCGGCCGGCGACCACCGCGGTGACCGCGTCGGCTTCGGCCTGCCCGAGCAACGCGGCGCCCTTGGCGAAGTCGAGAGGCTGGGTCCGCACCGGTCTCCCGCCGTCGATGGCGAGCACGCCGTCGTCTGGGAGCACCCGCGGATCGTACCCAGGGCGCTCACGGCGCAGCACGAGGGACCACGCAGGCCCGACCCGCCATCGCAGTCATCGTGACGCCGCGGCGCTACGGTGTCGTCGCCAACCAGGAGGATCATGTGAGCTTCGTCGCGACCCGACGCAACCACGAGGGAGGCAGGAGGGTGCCGTGGCGGTGACACCGGTATCCGCCGGCTCGACTCTCGCGCTCGGCCGGGGTAGGTGGCGTTCGGGTCCGGCTGCGCTGGCCCTCCGGTGCGGTGTCGCGGCCCTGGTGCTCGGTGCCTTCGGCTGTCTCGCGGCCCGCGCGGTTCCGCTGTTCGTCCTCGAGCCGGGCTCGCCGGGTGTCGGTGTCGAGCACGCGGCCGCGGCGCCCGCGCCGGGGGTTGCTGCGCGTTGTTGGACGAACCACACCTCGGCGAAGGTGTTCTTGGCGCCCTGGTTCGCACCGCTCTCGCCCACCCAGGGTCTCCAGAGCGATTGCTCGGTGCTCGCCGACACTCCCCGGGCGCTTGCCGCGGGCCCTGCGGCACGGCCTCGCCGCGGTTCGAGCGCATCGATGCGTTCGCGCCCGGCCGCTCCGCCCAACGCACGGTCGAGCTCCGATCCCCGTCCGTCAACGTCGACTGTGGCTTCGACCGCTGCAGGCTCCGCGCAACCCGGAAGCCCCGACGCGCTCGACCAGACGGGCGGGACGGCTCGGCCCTCCGACCCGCAGTTCTCCGCACCGCACGGACGACAGTCCGATCACCCGAGCCGCGACCACCCGCACTCGTCGCAGGTCACGGTGGAGCTTCCCGTCGGAGGCTTGTCGCCCCTCCCGCCCCTGATCGATCAACGGCAGCGTCAACAAGTGGTGAAAGCCGCCTGACGCACCGCTCCGTCACTCGCCCGGCTGGAACTGCGCCTTCTGGAGCCGGTGGCTGAAGTCGATCGACACCGCCTTCCACTCGCTGAACTCGTCGAGCGCGTGCGGACCCGCCTCGCGGAAGCCGTTGCCCGTCGACTTCATGCCGCCGAACGGCAGCTGCACCTCGGCACCGATCGTGGGCGCGTTGACGTAGACGATGCCGAACTCGAGCTCGGTCACCGCGCGCATCGCCGCGGTCATGTCGTTCGTGTAGATCGACGCGGAGAGCCCGAACTGGGTGGCGTTGGCGGCCGCGATCGCCTCGTCGAGGTCGGTCGCCGGGATGACCGCGGTGACGGGCCCGAAGATCTCCTCTTGGGCGATGCGCATGCCGGGCGTCGCGTCGCTGAACACGGCGGGGGCGATGTAGTTGCCGTTGGCCAGCTCGCCCGTGTCGAGCACGTGACCGCCCGTGAGCAGCCGGGCACCGTCGTCCTCGACGCCCACCCGCACGTACTCGAGCACCCGGTCGCGCTGCGTGCGGCTGATGAGCGGCGCGAGGTCGACGGTCTCGTCGGAGCCCGGCCCCACCTTGTAGGTGTGAACCTTCTCGACCAGCGCGTCGGTGAGCCGGGGGTGGAGGCTGACGATCCGTGACGTCGCGGTGCACCGCTGGCCGCTCGTGGCGAACGCGCCCCACGCGATGCCCTCGACGGCCAGGTCGAGGTCCGCGTCGGGCATCACGATGGTGACGTTCTTGGCGCCCAGCTCCATCGAGTAGCGCTTCATCTGGCGCCCGCACTCGACCGCGATCACCTTTCCCGTCTCCAACGACCCGGTGAAGGAGATGGCGCGCACGTCGGGATGGGCTACCAGCGCGGCGCCCGCCTCCTCGCCGGTGCCCTGGACGAGGTTCACGACACCGGAGGGGACACCCGCCTCTTCGACGAGCTCCACCAGCCGCTGCGCGCACAGGGGTGTCTCCTCCGCCGCTTTCAGGATGACGCAGTTGCCGGCGAGCAGCGCCGGCCACAGCTTCCACGTCGGGATCGCGATCGGGAAGTTCCACGGCGTGATGAGCCCGACGATCCCGATCGGATGGCGCAGGGTCAGCGAGACCTTGCGCGGCAGCTCCGACGGCACCGTGTCGCCGACCGGAGCACGTGACTGACCGGCCATGAAGAAGGCGAAGTCGATGCCCTCCTGCACGTCGCCACGGGCCTCCTTGAGCGTCTTGCCCATCTCGCGTGTCATCAGCCGGGCGAGCGCGTCCTTCTCGCGCTCCAGCGCGAGGCCGATGCGCAGGAGATGGTCGCCCCGCCGAGGCATCGGCGTCGCCTTCCAGTCGGCGTACGCGCCCTTGGCCGCGGCCACTGCCGCCGCCACGTCGTCGGCGTCGCTCCGGGCCACCTCACCCAGGAGATCGGTGAAGTCGGCCGGGTTGCGGTCCTCCAGGGTGCGGCCGGCGCGCGCCGGCACCCACTGCCCACCGATGTAGTTCAGGCCGATGTAGCTCACGTCGTGCAGCCTCCTACACTCGAGTGTCCATGCGGTCTCTTCTGACGCTGATCTGGGCCGCCCTGCGCGCCAACGGGTTCTGGATGGCCTGGAACCTCACCCTCGCGCTCGTGCCGCTGCTGCTCGCGGTCGTGCTCTTCCGCGACGGCCGCCGTCCCACCGTCGCCTGGTGGGCGGGGTTGGCAGGTTTCCTGATCCTGCTCCCCAACGCGCCCTACGTGCTCACCGACGTCGTCCACTTCGTGCCCGACGTGCAGGGCGCGGACCGCCTGTCGGTGGCCCTCGCCTTCATCGCGCAGTACGGGCTGTTCTTCCTCGTCGGTGTCGAGAGCTACGTCGTGTCCGTCGTGCTGCTCACCCGCTGGCTCGAAGCGCGAGGACGAGGCTGGGCCACGGTGCCGGCGGAGGTGGCGGTCCACGCCGTCTGCGCAGCCGGTGTCTACCTCGGGCGGGTGGAGCGCCTCAACAGCTGGGACATCGTCGTGCGCCCCGACCGCTTCATCCACTCGCTGGCGGGCCTCGGGTCGCCCCGCGCCATCGCGCTGACCGCGCTCACGTTCGTCGTGGTGAGCACGGTCTACTGGGCGGCCAAGCACGTGACGCTCGCGCTGGCCACGTACCACCGTCTCCATCCTTTCGCCGACTCGAGCCGGTAGCGCGACAACGCCCGGCCCGAGTTCGCCGGCTCAGTCCCCGGTGTCGCGAGACGGGTCCTGCGCCCAGGCCACGTCGTGCACGACGTGCTCGCCCAGCCCCTTGAGCTGCACCGGTCGAGCGGGGCCGAAGACCAGGTCGCCGCGCCCCCGCGAGATCTCGCGAACGAGCGACGACACCAGGATCTCGCCCCCGAGGGCAGCGTCGGCGATCCGCGCGGCCAGCACCACGTGCCGGCCGAAGAGGTCGCCGTCGCTCGCGCTGATCGCCTCGCCGGTGTGGATGCCGAGGCGCACGCGCACCTTCTCGTCGGGATGCGCCTCGCCGTGTGCCCGTGTGCCCTGCTGGATCGCCATTGCGGCGAGCACGGCCGCGCGCGCGCTCTTGAAGGAGGCCATGAACCCGTCGCCCTGCGACTTCACGATCCGGCCGCCGTGCCGGCGCACCGCGTCGCGGATGATCCGGTCGTGCTCCCGCAGCACGGCCAGCCACGCCTGATCGCCGAGCCGGGCCGTGATCTCGGCCGACGACTCGATGTCACTGAACATGATGGTGACGGTGCCCTCGCTGCTCACGAGAGGCGCGCGGTCGACGCCCTCGCTGGAGATCTCGTCGGCCAGCACCGTCACCGGAGTCATGCCGGTGACGCGGCGCCGCTCGGGCTCGACGCCCCACAGGCTGACGCGGACGGTCGTGCCGCCCGCCGCGATCGTGTCACCCGGCTCCACCCGCGCCGGATCGGTCAGGCGCATGCCGTTCAAGAGGGTCCCGTTCGTGCTACCGAGGTCGGTGACGGTCACGCCGCCCTCGTCCACGTCGAGGGCCAGGTGGGCGCGGGAGACCTGCGGGTCGCGCAGCACGAGGCCGTCGCAGTCGCGACCCATCACGAGGCGCTCGCGGAGCACCAGCCAGAGCGAGCTCGTCCCCGGCTGGCGGACCTCGATGACCACGGGGGGCACGCGGGGAGCGTAGGCGGCGCTACCGGACGCAGGCCGCGAGCCGGCCGTCGGCGCCGAGGTAGTGCCGCCTGGCCTCGGCGTCGAACGCGGGCCGGGCCAACGCACACGCGCGACCGACGCTCAGCACGTCCCAGCGACGGAGCCTGCCGTCCTCGCCCGCGCTCAGGAACTGCTGGCCGGGAAGCCAGGCGACGTTCCACACCGGTGCACCCGCGTGGCCGTCCAGGGGGTCGCCGAGCACCTGCGCGGTGTCGACGTCCCACAGTCGGAGCTGCCCTTTGCGGGTGGCGGTGAGCAGCGTGCGCCCGTCGGGGCTGAACCGAACGTCGCTGGCGCCGCCGGCGAGGCCGGTCAGCTCCGCGACCTTGCGGCCGCTCGCGACATCCCAGATCACGGCGCGCTCGTCGTCGCTCGCGGTCGCCAGCCTCGAGCTGTCGGCGTTGAACGCGACGCCCCAGATCGTGTTGTCGTCGGCGGCGATGTCCCTTCGCAACCGGTGCGGCCGCGTCTCCCATACGCGCACAACGCCGCTCCCGGAGGCGGCCGCCACCAGCTTGCCGTCGGGACTGACCGCCACTCGAGCCACGCCACCGTCGTGGGGGCCGAGCGGCTCGCCGTCGGGGCGGCCGTCGGGCGTCCAGAAACGGACCGTCCTGTCGTCGCCGCCGGACACGAGCCAGTCGTCGTGGGGCCCGAAGGCGAGGCTGGCGACCGCGCCGTCGAGGCGCACCATCCTCCCGACGGGAGTGCCGTTGCTGCGCCAGAGCCGTATCACCCCGTCGACGTCGCCGCTCGCGATGCGTGACCCGTCGGCGCTGAGCGCGACGCTGCGGACCGCGGCTCGACCATCCGCGACGCGGATCGCCGTGCGGGTGCGCAGATTCCAGAGCCGGACCGATCCCTTGTCGTCACCTGTCACGGCGTGCAACCCGTCCCGGCTCACGGCCAGCGCGAGGAGCTTCGACGGCTCGGCGACGAGTGTGCGCGAGATGGGCGTGCGCCGGCCGACGTCCCACGCCCGGAGCGTCTGATCGATGCCGAGGGTCACGAGCTTGGAACCGTCGCGGGAGAGCGCGGTACCGATCACCGCGCCGCGATGGCCGACCTGCGTGGTGGCGGTGACTTGACCGGACTCGGTGCTCCAGAGACGCACCTTCCCGTCACCCGCGCCCGCGACCATCCATCGGCCGTCGGGTCCGAACGTCACGCCGCGGACGCTCAGAGGCGGTTGCCCGCTCGCGCTCGTGAACGGCCGCGGGCCCGCGACCGTCGCGCCGGTGCGAGCGTCGAAGAGGCCCGAGGTTCCATCGGCGCTCGACGTCGCGACCGTGGCGCCGTCGGGGGCGAAGGCGACCTCCCAGATGTCGTTGCCGTTGTGCACGTCGATGGGGCCGAACCGTGGCTCGCCGGTGCGTGCGTTCCATCCCGCCAACTCACCGCGACCGTCACCGGCGACGATCGTCTCGCCGTCCGGGCTGAAGGCCACGCTCAGGAAGTCGACGGAGCGCGTCACCAGCGGGGGCCCGAGCGGGCGGGCGGCGTCGACGTCGTACACCGCGATCACGCCCTTCTCGGTGGCGACGGCCACGCGTGAGCCGTCGGGGCTGAACGCCACGTCCCACGCCACGTCGACGCGATCGAGGGTGGTCCCCTCGCGGGGGATCGTCTCGTGGCCGCGCACCGCCCAGAGCCGCACGAGGCCGTCACCTCCGGCGGAGGCGAGGAGCGAGCCGTCGGGGCTGAACGCGAGACGCTCGATGCCCTTGGTGTGGCCGGTGAGCACGGCTCGGGGCCGGCGTGAGGCCAGGTCCCAGAGACGAATCCGGCCACTGCGCTCTCCCGTGGCGACGAGACGGCCCGCGGGAGGGGCTTCCGACGGGCACGATCGCGGCGTTCGCGAGCGCGGCCCGGCTGCCGGTCAGCAGTCGTCGGCTGTCGAGGGTCGGTGTGCGCGTACGGGCGCCGCTCTCCACCGCGAGCATCATCGCGAGGTAGGGGTCGGCGTCGACGAGCCGCTCTCCGGAGGCGGCCAGCCCGGCGCCGAAGCGCTCGTTGGCGCGGTGCTCACTCGCACGTGTCCGCCGCAGCGAGGCGAAGGCGAGCGACGCCGACGCCACCGCCGCGACAGTGAGGAGGGCGAGCGACACGATCACGCCGCGCCGCGCCCGCCGCCGGCGGACCTCGTGCTGCTCTGCGGCGCGGTGCGCGGCATCGCGCGCCGCGACGGCGGTGTCGAGGAAGTCCTGCTCGAGGCGGTTGAGCTCGAGTCGGTTGTCGGCCGCCCATTCAGTCGCGATCGCGAGCGGGGTGCCCCGGTACAGCAGGTCGGGGTCGTGCCCCTGGCTGTCCCACTCCGCGGCAGCCCGGCTGATGCGCTGCCGCACGAGCAGGTTCTCGCGGTCCTCGTCGATCCACGCGCGAAAGCGCGGCCACGTGCGGATCAACGCCTCGTGGGCGATCGCAACGCTCGCGTCGTCGACCGTGAGCAGGCGCGCCGCCGTGAGCCGCGAGACGACGTCGCGCAGCAGGTCGGCGTCCTCGTCGCGGTCGAGCTCGGCCAGCGACATGCGACGTCTGGTGTCGGGGTTGTCCTCCCCGGGAGTGACCAGCCGGAGGAGCAGCCGGCGCGTGGCCCGGCGCTGCGCATCGTCGAGCTGGTCGTCGTAGATCGTGTCCGCGCTCTTGGCGATGGCTCCGGCCACGCCGCCCGCGGCGCGGAACCCGTCGAGCGTCAGCGTGTTGTGCCGTCGTCGCGTCCACGTCTCCATCAGCGCATGCGCGACGAGCGGCAGCGAGCCGGTCTCCCCGCCGGCCTCGTCGAGCACCGCCTCGGTCAACCCCGCATCGATCGAGAGCCCGGCGCGGCGCGCCGGCTGCTCGATGGCGCGGCGGAGCTCGGAGCGGTCCATCGGCCCGACAAGCACCTGGTTCTCGGTGATCCGGCGGGTCAGCCACGGGAACGCGGCGCACGCGCCGTAGAAGTCGGCGCGGATCACGAGCACGGCACGCGATCGGCTGTCGGCCGGGTCGAGGTGGGCGGCGAGCGCCTCGACGAACGCCGCCTGCTCCTCCGTGTCGTCGCAGAGCGTGAACAGCTCCTCGAACTGGTCGATGCAGAGGAGGAAGGGCTCGCTCGTGGCCGAGGCGTGCCGGGCGAGCGCGGGATTGGCGCGCAGCGCGTCGAGCGTCGGGACCGCGCCGCTGCTCTCGCGGGTCAGTTGATAGTGGAGCTCGCCGAGCGGTCGTGGCCCCGGGGTGAAGAGCGCCACCCGCCATGCCTCCCCGCCCGGAAGCGCGCCATCCGCGACCACGGGGACGAGACCGGCACGGACGAGCGACGACTTGCCGCTCCCCGACGGACCGCCGACCACGAGCACCGAGTCGCGCCGGAGCCGGCGCACGAGCTGGTCGACGAGGGCCTCGCGGCCGAAGAAGTAGTCGACGTCCTCCGGCTCGAACGCGGCCAGTCCCTTGTACGGGCAGGGGAGGGCTCCGGTGGCGCCTCGGTGCGAGCTCGTCCGGCTCGAGCGCGACGGGTGCTCGACGGTGTCGAGGGCGGACAGCATCGCGTCGCGCCAGGCCTCGACGGAGGAGAACCGCTCGTCGGGGTCGCGTGCGAAGCCCTGCTCGAAGATCTCCCGCCACGGCGCCGCCACGTCGGTGAGCGACCGGGCGACGTCGTGCTGATCGGGCGGGCGCGAGCCGTGCAGGAGGCGCCACACGACCGCGGTCGCCGCGTACACGTCGGCCGCCGGCGAGATCGCTGCGTCGGGCTCGCGCTGCTCGGGGGGTTGGAAGCCCTGGGTGCCACCGATGATGGTGGCCCCGGACGGCGTGGCGATGAGGTCCTTCGCGAGCCCCAGGTCGCCGATCAGGACCCGTTCACCCGCATCGATCAACGAGGTCCGGACCTCGGTCGCCGGTTCGGGCCCGGCCGGCGCGCGGTTCACGGTCTGGAGCAGGAGGTTCCCCGGCTTGACGTCACGGTGGACGATGCCCGCCCGGTGCAACGCGGCCAGCCCGTCGGTGAGCGCCAGCACCACGCGCCGCGTCGTCTTCGCGTCGATGGGCCGGCCCGGGGGCGTGAAGCCCAGTCGATCGTCGAGCGTGCCTCCGTCGGCGTAGTCCATGACGAAGTAGGGGCGGCCGTCGTCGAGCTCCCCCGAGTCGTGGACCGTGACGACGTGCTCGTTGTGGATGCGCCGCAGGAGCTTCGCCTCCTGCACGAACCGGGCCCGGATCTCGGGGTCGACGGCCCAGGTCTCGGCCAGCACCTTCACCGCCACGAGCGAGTCGAGCGCGCCGTCGTAGCACCGCGCGACAGAGGCAAAACCGCCTACACCGATGGTGCCCCGGTACTCGTACCGTCCGATCTGGTCGGGGAAGGGCACCTCACCCCCGCCTCATCCCGCTCAGAGCAGGTCTTTCACGTCGAAGCACTGGAAGAGCTTGGAGTCGATGACGTCGTGGTTGCGATCGCCCGCGGTGACGCAGAGACGTGTCGACGCGCCGCGCCGTTTCACCGACGCCTCACTTCCCGTCGTGTACACGGGGTACTCGTCGGTCGGATGCCACGAGCCCTGCTTCACGCCACGCGCGTCCGCGTCGTTGCTCACCTCGTCGGCGGTATAGGTGTCCCAGTACACGTGGATGTGGTTGCGCGAGAAGTCGGGCTTGTAGTTCGCGGTCCATGTCACCTTCAACTCGGAGCCGGCTCGCTCGACCTTGTCGATCTTGACCTTGCAGCCTTCGATGGGACAGGCGTTCTGCACCGGACCCGCGCCGTTCGAGCTCGTCGTGCCGCCGGTCGCCTTGGGCGCGCTCGACTTGGAGTCGGAGCCACAGCCCACGAGCGCGACCACGGCTGCAGTCGCGATGAGACAGTTGGTCGTGCGTGCTCGCAGTGACTGCACCTCAACCCCCGGGGTCGACGGTTCCTCCCGTGCGGCCGCGAGCGTAGCCCTTGCTGTCGGAGGAACCCGTGTCGACTGGCGCTCAGAGCGCGACGTCGAGCGCGAGCGTCAGGCAGCGACAGCCGCCCCCCGCCTTCAGGAACTCGTCGACCGGCGACACCTCGACGTCGAAGCCCCACGCCTCGAGGCGACGCCCGACCTGCGGCGGGCAGCTGGGCATGATCACCTGGGTGCCGACGACGACCGAGTTGGCGCAGAAGGTCAGCGCATCGTCGAGCCCCAGCGCGAGCGGCTCGGGTACGAGCGCCTCGACGACCTTGCGCCCGTAGGAGTCCCACGCATCCGGCGCGACGATCGCGCGCCGGTCGTCGAGGGGACAGAAGGTGAGGTCGAGGTGATAGAGCCGCGCGTCGACCAGCTCCACCGAGCGCACGGCCGCCCCGGTGAGCGTGGAGAGGTAGGCGTGCGAGCCCGCGTCACTGCGGAAGCGGTAGCCCGCGAGCAGGATCCGACCGAAGGGCAACGCGTCGCCGGCACCCTCGAAGGAGACGCCTTCGGGCAGCGGGTCGACGACGAACCCTTGCTTCTCGAACCACTCGACGTCGTACGGCACCTCCGCCTGGCGCTCGGGATGGCGGAAGCGGCTGGGCACGAACTGGTCGCCGTTTACGATGCCCGCGTTGGCGGTGAACACGAGGTCGGGCAGGTTCGGGTGGGGCTCCATCACCTCGACGTCCGCGCCTGCAGCGCGGAGCGCGTCGAACAGGCGCTGCCACTGGTCGCGTGCCCGCTCGAGGTCGACCTTGACGTCGCGGTGCATCCACGGGTTGATCTCGTAGAGCACGTCGAAGTGCTCGGGCGGGCACATCAGGTAGCGCCGGCCCCACCCGAGCGGAGCGCGCTCGACTTCGGTCACGGCAGCAGGTGCTCGACGAGGTTGCGGAGGAAGAGGCCGACGTCGGTCACGATGCCCAGGGCCTGATGGCTGCCGCGGTCGGCGAGCTTGGTGACGACGGCCTGGTTGATGTCGACGCAGTACGTCTCGACGCCGGCGGGAAGCAGGTTGCCGGTCGCGATGGCGTGCAGGGTCGAGGCCAGCATGAGCGCGACCGTGACGCCGGGCACGTGGGCCCGCATGGCGTCGGCGGCCGCCACGACATCGGCGTGCACGTCGGGCAGGGGACCGTCGTCACGCACCGAGCCTCCGAGCACGAACGGCACGCCCCGCAGAACGCATTCGTACATCACGCCCGAGCGCAGGAAGCCGTCGGCGACCGCGTTGGCGATCGATCCCCGCCGGCGCACCTCGTTGATCACACGCAGGTGGTTGCTGTGACCGTGCTCGGTGGCTCTCCCTTCCGTGAGGTTGACCCCGAGCGACGTGCCGAGCACGTTCGCCTCGATGTCGTGGGCGGCGAAGCCGTTGCCCGCGAAGAGCACGTCGACCACGCCTTCGCGCACGAGGCGGGCCAGGTAGGGCCCGGCGCCGGTGTGGATGACGGCGGGCCCGCACACGACGAGCACCCGTCCTCCCGTGTCGCGCGCGTCCCGTATGCGCTGGGCCACCTGCGCGACGAGCAGGTCCTTGGGTTTCTCGGACGAGACCTCCGACGCCATGAACTCGAAGGGGCTCGGCCCGCGTGGCCGCTCGAGGGGATGTACGCGCACGCCCCCGTTGCCCACGACCACCCGATCGCCCATCCGCACGCTGTGCATGGGCACCGTGCGCACGACCGAATCGTCGAGCACGACCAGCCCGCAGTCCATCTCGGGGTTCTCGACATCGAGCCAGCGACGGTCGACCCGCACCTGGGTGGGCAGGTTCGTGGTGGCGTAGAAGCCGGCCGGGAGCACGCCGTCGACCATGCACGGCACCAGCTCGACGTCGGTGCTGCTCACCCGGTTCGCGCCGTGCACCTGCAGCTCCGCCAGCACCGAGGCCAGGGCGGCGTCGTCCGCGGCGGAGATCTCGAGCCGGGCCCGGCTCGGGTCGGCGTTGGTCTTGCCGATCTCCACCTCGACCAGGCGGTAGTCGGCGCCCGCGTCCAGCACCACATCGAGCAGCTTGGCCAGGATGAGCGAGTCGATGATGTGGCCCGCGACCTCGACCTGCTCGGAAGGCATCAGGTCGTCTGCACGGGCGACGTCGGCTGGGTGGGTGGCGGGGGCTCGTCACCGACGTCACCGACGTCACCGGTGACGTCGTCGTGGTCGCCGGTGACGTCGTCGTGCAGTTCTTCCGCCTCGACGTCGGTCGCCTGCGAGACCGGGATCTCGTCCGCGCCGATCGTCGGCTCGTCCTTGGGACGGTTGCGCCGGTTGTCCCACAGGTCGCGTGCAATCACCTGGATCACTCCGGCCGCGGGGATGGCGAGGAGCGCGCCGAGCAGGCCGAACAGCTCCACTCCGACCAGGACGCTCACGAGCACGATGAGCTGGTTGATCTGGACCGTCCGCGCCATGATCTGCACCTGCAGCACATGGTTCTCGAACTGCTGGTACGCGATGAAGAAGATCAGCACCGCGATGCCATCCGTCGTCGAGCTCAGGAACGCCACCAGGACCGCTGGGACCGCGCCGAGCGTGGCGCCGACCAAGGGGATGAGGTCGGCGAAGCCGACCCAGAGCGCGAGCACACCGCGGAACGGCACGTCGAGTATCAACAACGCGACGAAGGTCGCGCCGCCTGCGATGATGCTGATCAGGAAGTTGCCGAAGACGTAGCCGGTGAGCGCGCGGGAGCAGTCATGGAGCACGGCCTCGACGCGCCTTCGTCGTGGTGGTGACAGGACGCCCAGGGCCCCTTTCAGCATGTCGGGCCCGTAGAGGATCATGAGCAGCGCGAGCACGATGACGGTGATCGCAACCGCGACCGCGGCGGCCACGCTCTTCGCCACGTTGAACGCGCCGCCGCCGATCTTGCCGAACTGCTCGTTGATCTTCTTCCGGTTCTCGTCGAGCTTGTCGTCGAGCTTGTAGCGCTTGACGAGGCCGCCGACGGGGCCCTTGCCCGCCTTCGCCTCGCGCACGAGCCGGGGGTAGTCGTCGGCGAACTTCTGGCCCTGGTGCACGAGCGGGCTGATGAACGCGTAGAGCATGGCGCCGAGCAGGCCGAAGACGACGATGAAGACGATGGCGACGGCGAACCCGCGCCGCAGGTGGAGGAATCGCTGCACCAGCTCCACGACGGGATTGAGCACGACGGCGAAGAAGGCGGCCACGACCAGGATCGACTCGATCCGGGCCAGTCGCACGAACAGCCACAGGGCGACGGCCGTGGCGAGCACGAGGCCGATGACGGCCAGGATCGTGCGCACCGGCACCGGCCGCGACTGCTCCAGCATCAGGGCGAGGATACCTAGGCACTAACGTCCCTCTCGCCATGGGCCAGCCCATCACTGTCACCGAGACCCGTACCACGCGGCCCGGGGTGGTGCGCTTCGAGCTGAACCGCAGCCTCACCGGCATGGGCCACGAGCGCTACCGCTCGCGCGCGGCCGCGACCGGCGTTCGTCCGGTCGACGAGCTGGCGCGGCGGCTCTTCGACCACGGCGGCGTGGAGGGCGTGCACGTCTACTCCAACGTCGTCACGGTCGACCTGGAAGAGGGGCACTCGTCGGACGGTCTGAAGGACGTGGTCGAGAACCTCTTCATCTATTACTCGGAGGGCGTCGCGCCGGCGGAGCCGTAGCACGCAGCTGAGGTAGTGGAGCGGGGCGTGTTCGTAACCACTCCGGGTTGAGGGGCGAACAGGTGTTCGATACGCTCGAGGGGTGACGCGGGCGGAGGCAGTGGAGGTTGCGGCAGTGGAGGTTGCTGCGGGAGGGGAGGTTGCCCTTCCGCAGGAGGGCTCGGGAGAAGCAGCGCTGCGTGAGGTCGTGGGGCGGACCCGTCCGCTCACCCTGGCCCGCGACCGTTGCCTCCCGGTGTTGCCCGCACTGGCGTCGCTGCTGCCCGACGACGGTCTGCGCCGTGGGTCCACGGTCGCCGTCACCGGTTCGGTCACCCTCGGCATGGCCCTGCTGGCCGGGCCCTCGGCCGCGGGATCGTGGGGCGCGGTCGTGGGCCTGCCGTCGCTGGGAGTGGAAGCGGCGGCCGGGCTGGGGGTGGCGCTCGAGCGCCTGGCTCTCGTGCCCGAGCCTGGAACCGAGCGCTGGCCGGTCGTGGTGGCCGCGTTGCTCGACGACCTCGACATCGTGCTCGCGGTGCCGCCGCCCAAGGTGCGTGCCCCGCACGCCCGCCGCCTCACCGCCCGGGCGCGCGAGCGCGACGGCGTGCTGGTGGTGCTCGGGTCGCGCCGCCTCGGCGCGGAGCCGGTCGACCTGCACCTGGCGCTGACGGGGGGCGCGTGGACGGGCCTGGGCCGTGGCCATGGCCGGTTGACGGCCCGACAGGTGGAGGTGGTGGCGCGCGGCCGCGGGGCCGCGTCGCGCGAACGGCGGGCCCGGTTGTGGCTCCCCGGCCCCGGCGGCGAGGTGACGCTCGCGGACGCGCCTTCCAACCGCGACGACACCGGTCTCGCCGGTCTCGTCGCGACGGGGTGATCAGGTGCGTACGTTGGTGGTGTGGTGTCCCGACTGGCCGGTCACCGCCGCGGGCTTCACTGCGTCGACACCGGTGGCCGTCATGTTCGCCAACCGGGTGGTGGCCTGCTCGGCCGCGGCGCGCGCCGACGGGGTGGGGCGAGACCAACGCCGGCGCCAGGCCCAGAGCCGTTGCCCGGGGTTGGTCGTCGTGGAGCACGACCCGGCGCGCGACGCGCGCGCCTTCGAGCCGGTGGTGGTCGCGGTCGAGGCCTTCTGCCCGGGCGTCGAGATCGTGCGCCCCGGCGTGTGCGCGTTCGCCACGCGGGGCCCGTCGCGCTACTTCGGCGGCGACGCGGCCCTCGCCGCGCGCGTGGCTTCGGTCGTCGGCCGGTCGTGTCGCGTCGGTGTGGCCGACGGGGGCTTCGCGGCCGAGCAGGCGGCGCGACGCGACCTCGTCGTCCCCCCGGGCGAGAGCGCCGCCTTCCTCGCGCCGCTTCCGGCGCGCGTGCTGCAGCAGCCCGACCTCACCGACCTCCTGCGCCGCCTCGGTGTGGCGACCCTGGGCGACCTGGCCGCGCTACCCGTCGCCGCGGTCGTGGGTCGCTTCGGGCCCGACGGCCTGCGCGCCCACCGCCTGGCCTCGGGGCTCGACGAGCGGCCGGTGGCGGGACGCCGTCCACCACCCGACCTGCAGGTGAGCACCGAGCTCGACCCCCCGGCCGACCGGGTCGACGTCGCCGCCTTCGCGGCCAAGGCCATGGCCGATGCGTTGCACGCAGGCCTGGCCCGGCGGGGGCTCGCGTGCTCGCGCGTGCGCATCGAAGTCGAGACCGAGCACGGCGAGCACCTGGCCCGCCTGTGGCGGCACGACGGCACCCTCACCGCGGCCATGCTCGCCGAGCGGGTGCGCTGGCAGCTCGACGGCTGGCTGGCCACGCCCGGTGCCGTCACCGCCGGCATCACGCTCCTGCGCCTCGTGCCCGACGAGGTCCACGAGGACGACGGCCGCCAGCTCGGCTTCTGGGGCGGCGACCGCGCCGCGACCGAACGGGCGGGCCGCGCCCTCGTCCGCCTGCAAGGGATGCTCGGCCCCGATGCGGTGGTGACCGCGGTCGTCGGTGGAGGAAGAGGACCGGCCGAGCGCGTGCACCTGGTTCCATGGGGCGACGTGCGCCCTCTACCTCCGAATCCGGAGACCGCGACCGACGAGCGTCCGGTGTGGCCCGGGCACGTCCCGTCACCTGCGCCGGCCACCGTCCATCGCGCGCCACCCTCGGCCGAGGTGGTCGACACGATCGGCGCCGCCGTCACCGTCACCGGCCGGGGGAGCGCGAGCGCCGACCCCGCGCGCTTGTCGATCGACGGTGGGCCGTGGGCCGACATCACCGCCTGGGCCGGCCCGTGGCCCGTCGACGAGCACTGGTGGACGGCCGCGCCCCGGCGCCGGGCGCGCTGGCAGGTGATCACCGCCGACGGTCGCGCCCACCTGCTCGCCCTCGAGGGCGGTCGCTGGCTGGTCGAGGCGACCTACGACTGAGTCTCTCGAAGGCCGCCGGAAGGCCTCGGGAAACTGCCAGTAGCGGCACCGAACATGTGTTCGATACGATCCGGGTGTGGGCTTCAACAACCCGAAGATGCCGTGGTCCGAGCTGGAGGCCCGGCTGTCCGACGGGAGGCGACGCAACCAGCCGCCCAACGGCGACGGGGGCGACAGCCCCGCCTGGTCGTTCAAGCGCCAGCCCTACGAGCCGCTCCCGCCGCCCGAGCCCCGCCGGCGCACAGGGGCGGTGCCCTACGCCGAGCTGCACTGCCACTCCAACTTCAGCTTCCTCGACGGTGCCTCGCACCCCGAGGAGCTGGTGGAGGAGGCCGTGCGCCTGGGCCTCGAGGCCATCGCCCTCACCGACCACGACGGCGTCTACGGCGTGGTCCGCTTCGCCGAGGCGGCCCGAACCTACGGGCTGCCGACCCTGTTCGGGGCCGAGCTCAGCCTGGGGCTGACGCGCGCCCAGCAGGGCATCCCCGACCCCGGGGGCAACCATCTCCTGGTGCTGACGCGCGGCCCGCAGGGCTACGGCCGCCTGTGCCGGGCCATCAGCACCGCGCAGATGAGCGGCGGCGAGAAGGGGAGGCCCACCACCTCGCTCGCCGAGCTCAGCTCGGTGCACGGCGGCCACTGGCAGGTGCTCACCGGCTGCCGCAAGGGCGCGGTGCCGGCAGCGCTCGTCGCGAGCGGCCCGGCGGTCGCGCAGCGCGAGCTGCACGCGTTGATCGACGTCTTCGGGCGCGACCACGTCACCGTCGAGCTCTGGGACCACGGCGACCCGCTCGACTCCGCCCGCAACGACGCGCTGGCCGCGTTGGCCGCGCGCGTCGGTGTCGACGTCGTCGCAACCAACAACGTCCACTACGCGCAGCCGGCGCGCCGGCGGCTGGCGACCGCGCTCGCCGCGGTGCGCGCCCGGCGTTCGCTCGACGACGTCGACGGGTGGCTGCCTGCGGCGGCCACCGCCCACCTGCGAAGTGGCGCCGAGCAGGCCCGTCGCTTCGCCCGCTATCCGGGCGCGGTCGAGCGCGCGGCCGAGCTCGGCCGTGCCTTCGCCTTCGACCTCGCCCTCGTCGCGCCGAATCTGCCCGACTACCCGGTGCCTCCGGGCCACACGGAGATGACGTGGCTGCGCGAGCTCACCGCCCGCGGCGCCGCCACCCGCTACGGGTCGCGCCACGACGAGCGCACACCCGGCGCCTACGCCCAGATCGACCACGAGCTCGACATGATCGAGCAGCTGGGGTTTCCCGGCTACTTCCTCATCGTGTGGGACATCGTCGAGTTCTGCAGGCGGAACGACATCTACTGCCAGGGTCGGGGCTCGGCCGCCAACAGCGCGGTCTGCTACGCACTCGGCATCACCAAGGCCGACGCGGTGTCGCTCGGTCTGTTGTTCGAGCGCTTCCTCTCTCCCGAGCGCGACGGCCCGCCCGACATCGACCTCGACATCGAGAACGGTCGCCGCGAAGAGGCGATCCAGTACGTCTACCAACGCTACGGCCGCGACAACGCCGCGCAGGTCGCCAACGTCATCACCTATCGCTCCAAGTCGGCGGTGCGCGACATGGGCAGGGCCCTCGGGTTCCCCATGGGCACGCTCGACGCCTGGTCGAAGCAGGTCGACGGATGGGGCCCGCTCAGCGCGACCGTCGATCACGACATCCCCGAGTCGGTGATGACGCTCGCGGCCGAGCTGCAGCACTTCCCGCGCCACCTCGGCATCCATTCGGGCGGCATGGTGATCTGCGACCGGCCGGTCGTCGAGGTGTGCCCGGTGGAGTGGGGGCGCATGGACGGGCGCAGCGTCCTGCAGTGGGACAAGGACGACTGCGCGGCGGCCGGCCTGGTGAAGATCGACCTGCTGGGGCTGGGCATGCTCACCGTGCTGCACCTGGGCGTCGACCTCATCCGCGAGCACCACGGCGTCGACGTCGACCTGGCCGCGCTCCGGCAGGAGCCCGAGGTGTACGACATGCTGTGCCGGGCCGACTCGGTGGGCGTGTTCCAGGTGGAGAGCCGGGCGCAGATGGCCACGCTCCCGCGGCTCAAGCCGCGCACGTTCTACGACCTGGTCGTGGAGGTCGCCCTCATCCGCCCGGGGCCCATCCAGGGCGGGTCGGTGCACCCCTACATCCGTCGCCGCAACGGGCAGGAGGAGGTCACCTACCTGCACCCGCGGCTCGAGCCCTCGCTGAAGAAGACGCTCGGCGTGCCGCTGTTCCAGGAGCAGCTCATGCAGATGGCGATCGACGTGGCCGGCTTCAGCGCGGCCGAGGCCGACCAGTTGCGCCAGGCCATGGGCTCGAAGCGCTCCGTCGAGCGCATGGAGCGACTGCGCGGCCGGCTCTACGCGGGCATGGCCGAGCGAGGGATCACCGGCGCGGTCGCCGACGAGATCTACGACAAGCTCGCCGCCTTCGCCAACTTCGGCTTCCCCGAGAGCCACTCGGTGTCGTTCGCCTACCTCGTCTACGCCAGCGCGTGGATGAAGCTGCACTATCCGGCCGCCTTCCTCGCCGCGTTGCTCAACGCGCAGCCCATGGGCTTCTACTCGCCGATGACCCTCGTGGGCGACGCCCGCCGCCATGGCGTCGAGGTGCGCGCCCCCGACGTCAACGCCAGCGCGGCGCAGGCGACGCTCGAGCCCCTCACCTCTCCCTTCTTGTCGCGCTCAACCACCGTCACGGTGGTTGAGCGCGACAAGAAGCGAAGCGCGCAGGGGGAGGGGCTCGCGGTCCGCCTCGGCATCGACTACGTGCGCAACATCGGCGACGACCTGGCCGCGCGCATCGCCGAGCGCCGGCCCTACACGTCGATGGAGGACCTGGTGCGTCGCACCGGCGCGTCGCTGCCCGCGGTCGAGGCGTTGGCCACCGCGGGCGCGTTCGGCTGCTTCGGGCTCGAGCGGCGCGAGGCGCTGTGGGCCGCGGGGGCGACGGCTCAGGCCTCGCCCGAGCGGCTCGAGGGCGTCGTCACCGGCGCCGACGCGCCGACGCTGCCCGGCATGTCCGACGTCGAGCTGACCGCATCCGATCTGTGGGCCACCGGGCTCTCACCCGACCGTCACCCGATGCAGTACGCGCGCGCCCGCCTCGACGCGCTCGGCGCGTCGTGCGTCGATGCGCTGCAACAGGTCGAGCACGGCACCCGGGTGCTCGTGGGTGGGGTGGTCACGCACCGGCAGCGCCCGGCCACCGCCCAGGGCACCACCTTCCTCAACCTGGAGGACGAGACCGGCCTCCTCAACGTCATCTGCTCGCAAGGCGTGTGGGCGCGTCACCGCCGCGTCGCGCGCGCCTCGAGCGCGTTGCTCATCGGCGGTCGCCTCGAGAAGGTCGAAGGCGTCATCAACTTCATCGCCGAGCGCATCGAGCCGCTGACGCTCTCCACGGCCGCGCCCAAGTCGCGAGACTTCCGCTGACGTCGATCACGACGTCAGGGCGCCGCCCACGATGCCGACGAGCACGATCGTCACGATGATCGCGTTGTAGGCCAGGTGCGACCGCGTGCTCTCCTGCAGGGCGGCGGTCTCGCCGCCCTCCCGATACCCGCGGAGGTAGGCCCACGTGAAGTACCAACCGCCGATCGAGAGGGCGAGGGCGGCGCCGATCGGGATCCCGATCAGCGCGTGGACGGCGCCGAACAGGATCCCCCGCCAGATGCGGCCTGCGGTGCCGCGGTGCTCGGAGCCCCGCCGGAACAGCTGCTCCTCCCGTTCCACCAGCAGGGGCAGCGCGGGGATCAGCAACGCCATGAACACGATCGGCACGAGCAGCTCGAAGGGCGTCCCCGCGGTGCTCTTGCTCGACCCGAAGACCGGGTTGCCCTCGCCGCCGATCGCGGTGAACCAGCCGAACGACAGGCCGGGCACCCGGAGGAGCAGGGCGAACCCCACCACCACGAGGAAGAGCACCGGGATCGCGAGCAGGAAGTGGTGCGGGCGCAGGCCTCGGATGATCTCGACGCTGTGCCTGCGGGCGTGGCGAGTCGTCGCGTACCGGCTCGCTTCGACCAGGCGGAAGCCGATGAACGCGAGGACCGCGACCGTGGCGAGGTCGAGGAGCACGGCCACGGTCTAGCGTGGCGAGCAGGCTTGGAAGGCACCGGGAGGAAGACATGGCATGGGACTTCGCGACCGAGCCGGAGTTCGAGGAGCAGCTCGAGTGGATGCGGGGCTTCGTCCGCGACGAGATCTACCCGCTCGAGACGCTCAAGCTGGATGAGGACGCGTTCCGGAAGGCCACCGATCCGCTGAAGCAGGAGGTGAAGGCGCGGGGCCTGTGGGCCGCGCACCTGCCACCCGAGCTCGGCGGCGGTGGTTTCGGTCAGGTGAAGCTCGGCCTCATGCACGAGATCCTGGGCGCGACGCCCTACGGGCCCGTGGTGTTCGGAAACAACGCGCCTGACTCGGGCAACGCCGAGCTCCTCGCGATCGGCGGCAGCGAGGACCAGCGGGCCCGTTGGATGCAGCCGCTGCTCGACGGCAAGCTCCGCAGCGCGTTCTCGATGACCGAGCGCGACACCGCCGGGTCCGACCCCACGCTGCTCGAGACACGTGCGGTTCGCGACGGCGACGAGTGGGTCATCAACGGCCACAAGTGGTTCACATCCAACGGATCGGCCGCCGACTTCCTCATCGTGATGGCGGTCACCAACCCCGACGTCCATCCGTACCAGGGCAGCTCGATGATCATCGTGCCCACCGACACGCCGGGCCTCGACATCGTGCGCGACGTCGACACCATGGAGCACCCCGACGGTGGCGGTCCCCGCTTCGGCGGGCACTCCGAGATCATCTATCGCGACGTGCGCGTGCCCTACGAGAACCTGGTCGGCAACGAGGGCGACGGCTTCGTGCTCGCCCAACAGCGCCTCGGCCCGGGCCGCATCCACCATTGCATGCGCTGGTTGGGTCAGAGCCGTCGTGCCTTCGACATGCTCTGTGAGCGCGCGGTGTCGCGCTTCACCCACGGGTCCTATCTGGCCGAGAAGCAGACGATCCAGAACTGGGTGGCCGAATCGGCCGCGGAGATGCAAGCGGCCCGGCTGATGACGCTCTACGCGGCGTGGAAGATGGACACCGAGGGTGCCGCGAAGGCCAGGGTCGAGATCGCCATGATCAAGTACTTCGGCGCCCAGGTGCTCTACGACGTGATCGACCGCGCCCTGCAGATCCACGGGTCGCTCGGCTTCTCCACCGACCTGCCGCTCGAGGCCATGTACCGCCACGCGCGGGCCGCCCGCATCTACGACGGGCCCGACGAGGTGCACAAGGTGACCGTCGCCCGGAAGATCCTCAAGGACTACCAGCCGGTCGAGGTGCCCACGGAGCACGTCCCGACCCGGCGCGAGGCCGCCACCAAGAAGTTCGCCCACCTGCTCGAGCAGGCGACCACCGACCTCTAAGTCCGGCGCCGGGGCGCCGATAGAGAGGGCACGCACGCTCGTCGTTCCCTCCTGGCGCTCTCCTACGCGGTCGTGATCGGGTCGCTGCCCCTGACCACGAGCGTCTTCTACGCGCGCCCGGGTGAATCACGGGCCGAGGCCGCGCCCCCCACCCACACCACCACCTCACGCGCCACGGCACCGGAAGGCTCCGCACGGCGGCGCTCGCCGCGGACGACTGCCACATCGACGACTGCCACATCGACGACTGCCACATCGACGACTGCCACATCGACGGCAAAGCCCCTCGGTCCCGGCCGGGCGCAGTGGGTGATGGACGAGAACGCGCGGACGGGCACGCAGGCATGGCGCCTCGCGCCGGCCACCCGCGCGGGAACGATCGAAGGCTTTGCCGACCGGGTCAGCGCGGTGGCGGGGGACCGCGTCGGGCTCTTCGTGTCGACCACCGAGCCCGCCTTCCGGGTGGAGGCCTACCGAATGGGCTTCTACCAGGGCCTGGGGGCGCGGCGGGTGTGGGCGTCGGGCCCGATCCCGGGCGTCGAGCAGGGCCGGCCCCACCGCCAGCCCGGCACCAACATGGTGGAGGCGCCGTGGTCGAAGTCCGTCGACATCGACGTGGACAGCAGCTGGCCACCCGGCGTGTACCTGCTGAAGCTGGCCGCGGACGGCGTGGCCCAGCGGTACGTGCCGTTGACCATCCGTGACGACGGCAGCACCGCCGCGCTCGTGGTGCAGAGCTCGGTGACGACCTGGCAGGCGTACAACCAGTGGGGCGGGTACAGCCTGTACGAGGGTGGGAGCGGGTCCGGGAGCTTCGAGCGGCGGGCGCGCGTCGTGTCGTTCGACCGGCCCTACGCGCGTGGCGACGGCGCGGCCGACTTCATCGGGCTGGAGCTGCCGCTCGTGGCGATGGCCGAGTCGCTCGGCCTCGACGTCACCTACTGGACCGATGTCGACCTCCACGCCCGGCCCGAGCTCTTGACCCGCCACCGGGCCCTGCTCAGCCTCGGCCACGACGAGTACTGGACGCGGGCCATGCGCGACGGTGCCGAGAACGCGCGTGATCACGGCGTGAACCTGGCGTTCCTCGGGTCCAACGCGGTGTTCCGCCAGATCCGTCTCGAGCCGTCGCCCCTCGGCGCCGACCGGCGCGAGGTCGGGTACAAGTCCGCGACCGCCGACCCGATGCGACGCACCCACCCGGCCGAGGTGACGGTGAACTGGCGGGAGCCGCCCGTGTCGCGTCCCGAGAGCTCGCTCATCGGTCAGCAGTACGAGTGCAACCCGGTACGCGCTGACATGGTCGTCGCGGACGGCTCGGCCTGGGTGTTCGCGGGCACCGGACTGCACACGGGCGACAAGTTGTCCGGCACTATCGGTGAGGAGTACGACCGCTACAACCCCAACGACCCCGGGCCCGACAACGTGCAGCTCCTCGCCCACTCACCCGTGCGTTGCGGTGGCCGTTCGAGCTTCGCGGACATGACCTACTACAGCGCGCCGAGCGGTGCCGGTGTCTTCGCCAGCGGCACGAACTGGTGGGTCACCAAGCTCGTTCCTGCGTGCCCTCCCGGGTCGTGCCCCCACGACCCCGCTGTCATCCAGATGACGCGCAACCTGCTCGAGGCCTTCGCGGTCGGGCCTGCCGGCCTCGCGCACCCGTCGGTGGCGAACTACGACGCGGTCAGGCGCCGCGTATGAGGGTGACGCCGTCGCGGATCGTGCACATCACGTTCACCGTGCGCGCATCGGCGACCAGGTGGTCGTTGAAGGCACGAAGGGCCTCGGTGTTGTCCGACCTGTCGCTCGGGTCGATCACCTGGCCGCTCCACAGCACGTTGTCGACCGCGATCATCCCGTGCGCGGCGAGCTTGGGGAGGACTGCGTCGTAGTAGTTGCGGTAGTTCGTCTTGTCCGCGTCGATGAACACCAGGTCGAACGGACCGTCGAGCGTCGCGATGGTCTCGAGCGCCGGCCCCATGCGCACCTCGATGCGGTCGGAGTAGGGGCTGGCCTCGATGTGACGACGCGCCACCTCCTCGGCTTTGGGGTCGACGTCGCACGTCACGATGCGCCCACCCGGAGGCAGGGCGGCGGCCATGGAGAGCGACGAATACCCCGTGAACATGCCGATCTCGAGGACGAGATGCGGCTGCAGCGCGAACACCAGCATCTCGAGGAAGCGCCCCTCGAGCGCCCCGACCATCATCTGCGGAGTGCTCATCGTGCGCTCGGTCTCCTGGGCCAGCGCCCGCAGGTGGACGGCCGGAGGCGTCGTGTGCTCTTCGGCGTACTGCTCGATGTCGGCCGCCACGATGAAGTTCATGCGGGGCATCATGGCAGCATGAACCTCGACGAAGCCCGCCAGTTCCTGCGCGAGAACCATCGCACCGTCCTCTCCACGTTCCGGGCTGACGGCCGGCCGCAGCTCTCGCCGGTGGCCGCGGCGGTCGACGCGGACGGCCGGGCGGTCGTCAGCAGCCGGGAGACGGCGTTCAAGGTGAAGAACCTGCGGCGGGACCCCAGGGCCTCTCTCTGCGTCGTCGCCGACAACTGGTACGGCGGGTGGGTCCAGGTGGACGGCACCGCGACCGTCGTCTCGTTGCCCGAGGCCATGGAGCTGCTGGTCGACTACTACCGCAGCGTGGCGGGGGAGCACCCCGACTGGGACGACTACCGGGCGGCGATGGAGCGGGAGCGGCGCGTCATGGTGCGGATCGAGCTCGAACGGGCGGGCCCCGACCGCCAGGGGTAGGCGAGCGGCCCGGAAGGCCGCTCCCATGTGACGGCCGCCCCAGTGACAGGAGGCCGCTCCCGAATCGCACGCGAGTACCCTGGTCGCGACCGGTGACCGACGAGCGACCGCGCAACCTCCGCACGATGCTCTCGGAGGCGAAGGACACCTCCGAGCTCATGATCGACCTCGCCTACGCCGCGCTCTATTTCGGCGACGTGGCCATGGCCGACGAGGTCGACGAGCTCGAGAAGCGGCTCTCCGAGCTCGTGCACGAGATGCGAGCGGTGTGCGTCCTCGCCGCCCGCTCGCCTCGCGACGCGGACGCCATGGCCTCGGTGCTCCAGGTCGTCGGGGCCATCGAGCGCATCGGCAACGCCGCAGTCGACGTCGCCAACATCGTCACCCGCCGGCTCGGCATCCCCCGGGCGCTGGTGGCCGACCTCTCCGCGGCCGAGGAGATCTCGCACCGCGTGCGCGTCCGCGACAGCTCCCAGATGGCGCATCGCGCCCTGCGCGACCTCGAGCTCCCCGTCGAGGTGGGCATGCGCGTCGTCGCCATTCGGCGCGAACGCGACTGGATCACCGACGTCGACGGAGACGAGGTGCTGCTCCCGGGCGACGTGCTCTTCCTCCAGGGCGCCCGCGCGGGGATCGAGGAGCTGCGCGCGCTCGCCGGCGCGCCCGACTTCGAGCCCCCCCAACCGGCGGAGGACCCTGCGCTCACCGACCTCGACCGGGCCATCGACGTGCTGGTCGAGATGAAGAACATCTCAGAGGTGTCCGTGGGACTGGCCTACTCCGCTCTCGTCCTTCGCGACCTCGGCCTCGCCGCGGAGGTGAACCACCTCGAGGATCGGCTCGACGAGATGAAGGAACGGCTCGAGCTCTGGGTGCTGCGCGCCGCGTCGGAGTTGATCGACCCGTCGGGTCTCCGCGGCCTCGTGCACCTGGCGCAGGCGGCCGAGGAGATCGGGGACGCGGCCCAGCAGATGGTGTGGCTGGTCGAGCAGGGAGAGGAGCTGCACCCGATCCTCGCGATGGCGCTCGGCGAGGCCGACGAGGTCGCCGTCCGGGTGCCGGTGGGCCCCGGCTCGGCCGCGGACGGCGCCACGCTCGCCCAGCTCCGGCTCGAGACGGAGACCGGGTTCTACCTCCTGGCCATTCGTCGCGGCGGGCGTTACTTCTACCGCCCACGCAAAGGGGTCGTCCTGGCCGCGGGCGACGAGCTCATCGCCACCGGCCCCGACGAGGGGCACGCGCTCCTGGCCCAACTCTGCGGCTACCGCCTCGTCGAGGACGACGACACCGGCACGCACGAGCTCATCCAGGTCTGAGCGCGCGCCGCTACAGCCAGTCCTTCCGCTTGAAGGCCCAGTAACCGACGATCGTGATGGTTGCCATCACCCCCAGCGCGGACGCGTAGCCGAACTTCCAGCCGAGCTCGGGCATGTGCCGGAAGTTCATGCCGTAGATCCCCGCCACGAGGGTGCTGCCGAGGAGGATGGCGCCCCACGACGTCATCTTCTTCATCACGGAGTTCATGCGGTTCGAGATGATGGCCAGGTGGGCGTCGACCGCGTTGCCCATGAGCTCGCGCTGGCCGTCGATCAGGTCGATCGCCCGCAGCACGTGGTCGTACACGTCCTGCAGGTGCACCGCGGTTCCGTCGTCGACCCATTCGACCTCGCGCCGCAGCATCATGTTGAGCACCTCCCGCAACGGCACGACCGCCCGCCGGAAGAACAGCAGTTGGCGCCGCACGTCGAAGAGCTCCTGCTGGATGGCCGACTCGTCGGGCACGTGCTCGTTGTCGAAGATGCGGTTCTCGAGCTCCTCGAGCTTGTCCTCGGCGGCGTCGGTGGCGTCGAAGTACCCGTCGACGAGCTCGTCGAGCAGTACGTAGATCAGGAAGCCCGGCGCGCACCGCTCCGGCCGCGTACGCTCGAACCGGGTCTTCGCCGCGTCGCACGACCAGACGTCGCCCGTCGAATCCGCCTCGCGCACCGTGATCACCCAGTGGGGGCCGACGAAGAGGTCGACCTCCTGCAGCCTCGACGTGTACGCCACGATGAACGTGTGGGTTGGGTACTGCTCGAGCTTGGGGCGTTGGAACCGGTGGCGCACGTCCTCGATGGCGAGTGGGTGCAGCGCGAACTCACGCTGAAGGCACTCGAGGTCGGCGTCGGTCGGATCCACGACGTCGACCCACAGCAGGCCGTCGGCATCGTGCACAGCGCGTGAGATGTCGACGGAGTCGATGTCCTGCTCGTCGCCGTGGCGGTACTTCCGGGCGGAGATCACACGTAACCGCGCATGCGCGACGCCCGTGCCACCCGCTCGATGCCGATCGCGAAGGCGGCTCGGCGCATGTCGACGTCGTTGCGCTCGGCGAAGCTCGCGGTGGCATCGAAGGCGCGCACCATCACCTCACGCAGTTCGTCGTTGAAGCGGTCCTCGCGCCATTTGAACTGCTGGATGTTCTGCGCCCACTCGAAGTAGGAGCCGGTGACGCCGCCGGCGTTGGCGAGGATGTCGGGCACGACACGCACACCGAGGTCGTGCAGGATCTTGTCGGCATTCGTGGTGGTGGGGTGGTTGGCCGCTTCGACGAGCACGCGCGCGCGCACCCGCTCCGCGTTTTGCTCGGTGATCACGTCGCCGAGCGCGGCCGGAACGAGCACGTCGCAGTCGCACTCGAGCAGCTCCTCGTTGGTGATCGCGTCGGCGCCGGCCAGCTCGGACACCGGACGATGGGTGGTCGAGAGGCCGCCCAGGGCCGCGACGTCGAGCCCGTGACCGTTGTAGATGCCGCCGGCCACGTCGGACACGGCCACCACCTTCACGCCCAGCTCGTCGAGCGCACGCGCCACCCACGAGCCCACGTTGCCGAACCCCTGGATGGCGACGCGGGACTGCGGGAGGTCGATCTTCCAGCGTCGGGCCGCGGCCTCGAGCACGTAGACAACACCCCGCCCGGTGGCGGCCTCGCGGCCCGGCGCGCCGCCGAGGTCGAGGGGCTTGCCCGTGACGCACGCCGGGGAGTAGCCGTGGCTGGCGGAGAACGCGTCCATGATCCACGCCATAACCTGCGCGTTGGTGTTGAGATCGGGGGCGGGGATGTCGCGGTTGACGCCGAGGACGTGGTTGATGGCGTGGGTGAACCGCCGGGTCATCCTCTGGAGCTCGTCCGCGCTCATGCCCGTGGGGTCGACGGTGATGCCCCCCTTGGCCCCACCGAACGGAACGTCGACGAGCGCGGTCTTCCAGGTCATGAGCGACGCCAGGGCGCGCACCTCGTCGAGGTCGGCCGACGGGTGGTAGCGGATGCCGCCCTTGTACGGGCCCCGGGCGCCGTTGTGCTGGACGCGGTAGCCCGTGAACACATGCAGCTCACCGGAGTCCATGCGCACGGGCACCTGCACCGAGACCTCGCGGTACGACGACTTGAGCACGTCGTACATCTCGTCCTTGAGCCGGATGAGCGCGGCACCCGCGTCGAAGAACGCGTTGACCGACTCGAAGGGGCTCAACTCCCCAGACGTCGTCATGAGCCGAACGCTACCCGTGCGTACTCGAGCGAGTCGCGGGCCGCGCTCGTACGACTGCCCTCGGGCAGGCGACCGAACCCCACCTCGATGACGACCACCCCGCCGAAGCTGCGGGCGAGCATGGCCTGGGCCAGCTCGGTGAGCGGCAGACCGCCCGTCCCCGGCGGGAGATGCTCGTCGCCGCGCGTCGCGGTCGAGTCCGAAAGGTGGAGGTGGTGCACGCGGTCACCCATCGACGCGTGCAGCTCGAGCAGGTCCTGACGCGCCGCGCCCGCGTGTGAGGTGTCGAGGGTGAGCACGGGGAAGCCGGAGAACGCGGCGTCGTCGTTCCAGCGGTAGGGGTCGACGCGCCGCCCGAGCGCCTCGACGGTGAACATGTTCTCCACGGTGACCCGCGGGCCTCCACCGTTCGGGGAGTCGAGCTGGAGGACGAGGTCGCGGAAGTCCTCCGCGTACCCCCGCTGCCAGCGGAACGGGGGGTGCACCACCACGATGCCCGCGCCGATGGCCCTGGCCATGTCGACCGATCGCCGCAGCTTCACCTCGGGGTTCCATCCCCAGACGTGCTGGCTCACCACCAGACACGGCACATGGACGGCCCGGATGCGAACGCCGAACCGGTCGGTCAGCGCCCGCACCGCCTCGGGTGACTCCGCCATGCGGAAGGCCAGCTCCGTGTCGGGGAAGAACGACGCGGTCGACAGGACGATCTCCGGCGGCACGGGGGTCGAGGCTACGGCGCGGGAGGGGAGCGCCCGCGAAACCCCGCCTCCCCGAGGGGCTCGCCGGTCTCAGGCGCCGGCCGCCACGACCTTGCGCACCTGCTCCTGGCGCTCCTCCACGCTGCCGCTGAGCGTGTGGTGCGCGACGTCATGCAGCTCGAGCAGCTCGCGGATCCGGCGATCGATGTCGGCCTGGAAGCCGGGGTCGTCGGGCCGGAGGCCGTCCAGCACGATGGGGAACTCGATCGGAAGGTAGAAGACGAAGTCGTACCGGGCCCGGAGGTCGCGGGTGGCGAGCGCCCTCGACTCCAGCCACAGGTGGTTCTCCTTGCGCTCGTCCGCGTTCTCCATCACCCAGTCGGCGTAGGCGAGCACGTCGTAGATCGAGCGGTCGGCGACGTAGTCATCGTGCATCAGCTCGGCCCGCCACTGCTTGAGGAAGATGAGGGTCTCGGTCTCGGCCGTCGCCGACTGATCGAGCGGGAACCCGAGCTCGACGACTTCTCGGGCCACCTCGGGGAGCAGCGGGTAGTCCCATTCCCTGGCGAAGAGGTTGGCGAGAGTGGTCTTGCCGGTGGACAAGGACCCGACGAAGGCGACTTTCATGCGGCTCAGTCTGGCTAGCGTGGAGCACGTGGACCAGTTGCGCCTGCTCACCGTGCACGCCCATCCCGACGACGAGTCCTCCAAGGGGCCCGCCACGGTGCGGAAGTACCACGACGAGGGCGCCCGGGCCGTGCTGGTGTGCTGCACGGGCGGCGAGGCGGGCGACATCCTCAACCCGGCGATGGACCGGCCGGAGGTGCGTGAGAACCTCCACGCCATCCGCATGGACGAGCTGCGCCGGGCGACCGAGATCATCGGGTACGACGAGGTGGTGATGCTCGGCTACCGCGACTCGGGAATGCCCGACTCGCCCGAGAATGCAGACCCCCGTTGCTTCGCCCGCGCCGACTTCGACGAGGCGGTGGGCCGGTTGGTGGAGATCATCCGACGCGAGCGGCCACACGTGATGGTGACGTATGCGGACGACCAGGAGGGCTATCCCCACCCCGACCACCTGCAGGTCCACGCGATCTCCCTCCCGGCCTTCGACGCGGCCGCCGATCCCGATGCGTTCCCCGGCCGGGGCGAGCCCTGGCAGCCGTTGAAGGTCTATTACGCGGCCTGGTCTCGCGCGCGCGTCCTCGCGTTGCACGAGAAGTTCCTCGAGCTGGGGCTGGAGTCGCCCTTCGAACGGTGGTTCGAGCGTCCCGACCGCGACGACCGCATCACCACGCGGATCGACATCAGCGGTTACGACCATGTGCGCCGCGAGGCGCTGCTGGCGCACGCCACCCAGATCGACCCCGAGTCGCCGTTCTGGTTCGGGCTGCCACCCGAGACGTCGCGCGACCTCTATCCCATCGAGGACTACATCCTCGCCCGCTCGCTCGTCGACAGCAGCCTTCCCGAGGACGACCTCTTCGCCGGCATCCGCGACCGGGTGCTGCGCTGACGGGTCGAGTCGTTTACGATCCCTGACCGTCCACTGGTCGATCGAATCGTAAGGGAGCGGGTATGGCGAAATACCTGTCGCAGGAGTGGCTGGACGAGGGACGCAAGCTGTCCCAGGAGTTCCCGGAGCGGCCCGGCGCCACGGCGCGGATGCAGTTCGCGGTGACCGGTGGCCCCGGAGGCGACGTGAGGTACTACCAGGTGCTCGACAACGGCAAGATCCTCGAGTCCACCCTCGGCGAGGACGCGAACGCCGACTTCACGATGACGTCGTCCTACGACGACAGCGTGAAGATCCAGAAGGGCGAGCTCGACCCCAACGCCGCGTTCATGCAGGGGCGCATGAAGGTCACCGGCAACATGGGCAAGCTCATGAGCCTCATGCCCCTCACCCAGAGCCCGGAGTACAAGGCGATTCAGCAGAAGATCAACGAGATCACCGAGTACTGAGCCGCTACCGTCCCTGAACGGCGGGTCAGGCAGCACCGATCTCGTCGTCGGTCGGGCGCGCCCCCTCGGTCTTGCTGAACGGGTCCGGCACCGGGTAGTTCCCGAGCACGAAGTTCAGGATCGCCGCGTGCTGCATCTCGACGGGCTGGATCGCCGCCGCCACCTGGATCGCGCCGGTGTCGCCGAGCACACCGATCCCGTCGAGGTAGGTCGCGGCGGCGGTGTTCTCCAACGACAGGGCGAGACGGGCCAGGCCACCGACGTCCTTCACGCCCGCGAACGCGCGGTCGACGTCGGCCTTGACCGTGAGGTCGACCGCTGTCACCGCGTGCTTGCCCGCGTCGGTGAGCACCGAGTTCCATGCCGCGGCATGGTCCTTGTGGTGCTGCTGGGCGGTGGTCGCGAACGCCGTGACGGCGGGAGGGACGGTGCCGAGCGTGCCCCCGGTGGCCGCGTCGAGCCCGGCCTGGTACGTGCCGACGGCCAGGTTCTCCAGCGCGGCGGCGACCGCAGCCACTGCGAGATCGCCCGTGAGCTTGCCGGAGCCGGCCGCGGTCGAGCTGGTCGCGCTCGACGAGCCCTTCTTGCTGCTGCCGCAAGCGACGAGCGCCAGGCCACCCAGCACCGCGGCACCCGATCCCATGAGGAAGTGCCGGCGACTCGTCACGTGCACGGTCGGGCCGCTGACCCCCGAGCGCATCTCGCGGTTGAGCTCGGCCCACTCCTCGGCGCGCGCGTGCATCGCGGGCATGACGTCGTGGTGCATGTCGTCCATGTCGCCGGTGAGCTGCGCGAGCTCGCGTTCGCTGACCGGCATGGGGTCGTTGTTCCCGGCGCTCACGTGACCGCCCCTTCCTCTGCGGGACGGGACTTGTCGGTCTTGTAGAACGCTCCCGGAAACCCGACGCTGCCGGCAGCTTCGGGGAGCAGGGCCAGGTCGGGTGGCAGCTTGACCTGGTCGGCGAGGTTGGCGCCGACGAGCGCCTTCACCGCGAGGAGCACGGCGACGTGTTGTGCCTCGACGCCCATGATGCTCGCTGTCACGTTGCGCGCCTGCTTGTCGGTCAGCGCGCTCGTGTTGGCGACGTAGGTCTGTGCCGCGGTGTCCTCCAGCGTGATGGCGAGGTCGATGACCGGTCCGGGGCCCGTCAGCGTGGCCTTGGCGCGATTGACCGTGTCGAGCAGCACAGGGTCGGGTGCGGTCTGCTCCTTACCCCCGAGCCGCTTGAGCGCGGCGTTGAACGCCTTCGCGTGCGCGTCGTGCTGGTCCTTCGTCGTCATGGCGAACGCCTTCACGGTCGGGATCGCGGTGCTGCCGCCGATGAAGTCGAACGTGAGCGCGAGGTCGTACGTCGCGACGGCCAGGTTCTCGAGCGACGCCGCCGTCTGCAGGATCTGCACGTCGGAACCTCCCACCGCGAACGCGGGTGAGTCGAACAGCGCCAGCAGGGCCGCACCGAAGCCGAGGGTGGCGAACGCACCCGTCCCGCAGAGGCGGGACCGCACGAGACGGTTGCGCTCGGTGGTGAACTGACGCTGCTCGTCAGGGTCGAGGCCTCCGTGGGCCCGTCGCTCCTGGCCCCGCTCGACCAGCTCGCGCAACGGCTCCCGGATCGAGCGCATCGCGCCCGACTGGAGGTCGTTGGACTCCTCGAGCAACGCGCCGAGGGCACGTTCGTCGACACTCACAGGCTGCTCCTCTTCTCCTCTTCGATGGTGGGTGCTTGGTTCACTTGCTACGGGTCTGCTTCTTGATGCGGATGCGGCCGCGCATGAAGTCGTGGATGGCGCAGTGGTAGGCGGTCACACCCGGTCGGGTGACGGTGATGGTGTCGGTTCCCCCGCTCGCGATACGCCTGGTGGCGACGGAGCCATCGTCGGCCGTGAGGGTGTGCACGACGCCGTCGAGGTTCACGACCCGTATGGATTGGCCGACCGTGGCGAGGAACGGGCTGGGGTTGAAGGCGAACTCCTGCATCGTGATCGCCCCGGCGTCGCGGTGGTCCTCGCTCGTGCCGCACGACCCCAAGGCGACGGCGACGACCACGACCAGGACGAGGCCCAACGGCCGGCGACCGGCGGCGAGCATGGAAAACCTCCAGCGATCCGAGGAACGTCGGGTGGCACCCGGGCCCACGACGCTACGCCGCCGGCTGGCGCGCGAGCCGCTTTTGCCACCGCGGCACCGGCTCGTGGCACCTCCGGTGGTGGGTGCATCCGCGGGGGCCATCGGCAACGAACACCAGAGTGTCGTGATGGCTGACTCCCTTCGGCAGGCGAGCGATGCCGCGGTCGTCGTCGCCATCGGGCGCTGGCGGCAGGACGCGCTGGCCGAGGCGTACCGGCGTCACGCGGGCGCGGTCTTCGCGCTCTCCCGTCGGCTGTTGATCGACCCGGGCATGGCCGAGGAGGTCGTCCAGGAGGTGTTCCTACGGCTGTGGAACCAGCCCGAGAAGTTCGATCCCGAGCGTGGGTCGCTGCGGGCCTTCCTGCTCGCCCAGACGCACGGGCGATCGGTCGACGTGCTGCGCGCGGAGACGTCGCGCCGGCGCCGCGAAGAACGTGACGCCCGCCAGACGGCCGAGTCCGGCTACGACATCGAGCGCGAGGTCATGGACCTCTCGATGGCCGATCAGGTGAACGAGGTCATGGCGACGCTCCCGATCGACGAGCGACGCGCCATCGAGCTCGCCTACTTCGGCGGTCACACGTACCGACAGGTCGCCGTGATGCTCGACCAGCCGGAGGGCACGGTGAAGAGCCGCATCCGATCGGGCCTCCGGCGGATGCGGGATCAGCTCTCGGACGCGGGAGTGAGTGGGGCATGGACCGAGAGCTGAGCCACGAGGAGCTCCGGGCGCTCACCGGCGCCTTCGCGCTCGATGCGGTCGAGCCCGACGAGCGCGAGCTGGTCGAGCTCCACCTCATGGAGTGCCCGCGGTGTCGCGCCGAGGTGGCCGAGTTCCGGGAGGTGGCGGCCTTCCTGGCCCACAACGGGTACACCGCGCCGGAGGGTCTCTGGGACCGCATCTCCGGGGCATTGGAGGAGGCACCCCCGCCCCTCGACCTCGCACCGGTGGTGGCGCTGCCGGCGCGCCGCTCGATCAGCGTGCGGGCTGCGGCGGCGGTGGCCGCGGTGGCGGCGGTCGTCGCGGTCTTCTTCGGGGTGAAGGTCGTCGACCTCGGCAACCAGGTCGATCGGCTCGAGGCGCAGAACGGGATCGAGCGGGTCGTCGTCCAGGCCCAGCAGGACCCCCGGTCACGCACGGTCAACCTGGTGTCCGCGAGCGGCGCCCAGGGCGCCGAGGTCGTGCTCCGGCCCGACGGCACCGGCTTCCTGGTGAAGGACCGCCTCGCGCCCCTGCGGTCCGATCGCACCTACCAGCTGTGGGCGCTCGTCGACGGCAAGCCGATCTCGGCGGGCGTGCTCGGGCCCGACCCGGGGATCGTGGCGTTCACGGCGGCCGGCGATCCGGCGGGGTTCGCCATCAGCAACGAGGTGCGCGGCGGCGCCGCGCAGCCGACCAAGCCGCTCTACAGCGGTGAGCTCAGTTGAGCGAGCGCTGCAGCTCGCGCAGCTCGCGCCAGCCAACGAACCCGACGCCGGCCCGCTCGGCCAGCGCCCGCAGCGGCGTGTGGCCGGTGACGAGGTCGTGGTCGTCGACCCGCCCGGCCCAGTCGGGTGCGAGCGACCGGAGCTCGGCGGTGTCGATCGCCGGGTGCACGTAGACCTCGGTCACGCCCGGGCGCAGCTCGCCGAGTGCCCGCTCGATGGCCCGGCGGGAGCCGACGCCCCGCACGTGGAGGAAGTGGTCGGGGAACACGACGCCCTCGTCGCCCGCGAGGCGGCGGAACGGGAAGCCGACCAGCCGTTCGGTCGACCCGCCGCTGAGACGCAGGGGCAGCCCGAAGTCGACCGCCAGCTCGAGGTAGACGTCGAAGAACTCCGGCCGCAGCTGGAGCGTGCCCATGTGCGAATCGATGTGGCTGACGTCGAAACCCCAGTAGATGGCGCGCTCGATCTGGGCGCGGCACTCGCGCCGCACCTCGTCGATGTCCGCGTGGTCCCACACGTCGTCGATCGTGCGAGGGAAGCCGCCGTCGCCGTCGAGCAGCGAGGGCGCGTGGGTGATCGGCCCCCAGCGGTAGAGGTCGTACTCGGCGTTGAGCGTGAGGTGCACCCCCACGTCCTCGCCGCGATAGCGCGAGGCCGCCTCGCGTGCCCACGGGCAGGGGACCATGAGGGTCGCGCTGGTGGCGACGCCGTCACGGAGGGCCTCGTAGACACCGACGTTGGCCGCGTGACTCGAACCCAGGT
Source organism: Actinomycetota bacterium (assembly GCA_005888325.1). Classification (NCBI taxonomy): domain Bacteria; kingdom Bacillati; phylum Actinomycetota; species Actinomycetota bacterium. Next base: position 44,404 of record VAWU01000027.1, on the reverse strand, counting down.
CGTCGCAGTTGACGATCAGCAGCCGGGCGTCGGGCGGGTGGCCGAGGCGTTCGGCGAGAGACGTCACGGTGAAGACGGTACCTCTCACCCATCGGGGACCGCGCCCGCCTCGCACCGGCTCCAGAGGCCGCGACCGTGCTCGCGCGCGTCGCCCGCCGCGGCCACGAACTCGCCGGTGTGGGCGACGTTGGGCGGCACCGTGAGCACCACGGCGTAGCCCTCGCGCACGAGCGCGAGGTTGACGAAGAGATCGTCGCGGGCGCGGTACACGTAGGCGAGCAGGCGCCCGTAGCGGTCGCGCTCCTCGACGTCGCGGACGAGCCGGACCGCGCTGCCCTTCGGCAGCAGCGCCTTGGTGCGCGCCGACGCCGCGAGCGCGAAGCACTGCACCGGTGTGCCCGGCTTCACCGACTCGGGCGTGTCGATGCCCACCAGCCGGACCCGCTCTTCGCGGCCCTTGATGCGGACCCGGATCGTGTCGCCGTCGACGACGCGTGCCACGGTGGCCGTGCCGGGCGCCGCCGGCGTCGACGCGCCCCCACCGCCGCCGCACGCGGTGGAGCACAGGGCGAGGACGATCCCGACGGCGAAGGCGCGCGGCAGTGTCGAAGCGCGCGGCATCGGTTGCTCCTTTCGTCGGCTCACGGAGGCGGCGGGGGCCGCGTTCGGGGAACGCTCAGACGCGTTCGAGGATGGTGCCCGTGCCGAGCCCGCCGCCGCAGCACATGGTGACGAGCCCGAACCCGGCGTCGATGCGCTCGAGCTCGTGCAGGGCGCTCGTGATCAGCCGGGCACCGGTGCAGCCGACGGGATGACCGAGAGCGATGGCCCCGCCGTTGGGGTTGACGGTCTCCGGGTCGGGGGCGAGCTCGCGCTGCCACGCCAGCACCACCGACGCGAACGCCTCGTTGATCTCGACGGTGTCGATCTCGGCCATCGAGATGCCCGACCGCGCCAGCAGCTTGTGGGTCGCATCGATGGGGCCGGTGAGCATGAGCACGGGGTCGACGCCGACGAGGCACTGGCCCGCGATCCGGGCGCGGGGGGTGACGCCGAGAGCAGCCGCCCGCTCGGCCGACATCATGAGCACGGCCGCGGCGCCGTCGGAGATCTGCGAGGACGTGCCCGCGGTGTGGACGCCGTCGTCGCGGGCCACGGGCTTGAGCGCCGCCAGCTTCTCGAGCGACGTCTCGCGCAGGCCCTCGTCGCGGTCGACGACGTAGGTCTCGCCCGTGGGCTTGCCCTCGTCGTCGAGCACCGGCGCCGTGATCGCGACGACCTCGCGCTCGAACCGGCCCTCGCGCCAGGCCCGGCCCGCCCGTTGCTGGGACTGCAGGCCGAAGGCGTCGCACTCGTCGCGACCGATGCCCCACTTGTCGGCGATGCGCTCGGCCCCCTCGAACTGCGAGGTGGGCTCGTACTGCGGGAAATAGGACTTGGGGAAGGGCCGGCCGGGACCGGCCTTCACGCTCGACCCGAGCGGGATCCGGCTCATCGACTCGACGCCGCAGGAGATGACGACGTCGGCCGCGCCGGAGGCGATGAGTGCCGCCCCGAGGTTGGTGGCCTGCTGCGACGAGCCGCACTGGCTGTCGACGGTGGTGGCGGCGACCGTGAGCGGCAACCCGGCCGCGAGCCACGCCGTGCGTGCGATGTTGAACGTCTGCTCGCCGACCTGGGTGACGCAGCCGCCCACGATCTGGTCGACCTCGGCGGGGTCGATGCCCGACCGCTCGACGACGGCCTGCTGCACGGCACCGAGCAGGTCCGCGGGGTGGAGGGTGGAGAGCCCTCCACCTCGCCGCCCGATGGGGCTGCGGGCGGCTTCGACGATGACCACGTCGGGCATGCGAGCCAGCCTAGGCGGCGGTCTCAGGCCGCCACGGGCGGCGCGGCCGAGGCGGCGTCGCGCAGGGCCTGGCGGGCGGCCTCGACGCCCTTGCGACCGGTGTCACGCGTGCGTTCGTCGAGCCGCCATTCGGGGTCGTCCGGTTCGATGAGGTGGAGCTGATCTGCCATGGCCCCATTCTGGCAGAAGGGTGTGACAACGAGCGAACGGGTGTTCGACCCGGCCAGGCGGAGCGCGCCTGCGTTCAGCAGGGAGCGCCGGGAGCCACCAACGGCCAGGGCCGCTCGCGCTCGGCGATCAGCGCGAGGTCGAGCAGGAGCGCCTCCTCGTGGTGCCGACCGAGCACCTGGAGCCCGACCGGCAGTCCGTCGAACGTGCCTGCGGGGATGGAGACCGCGGGGTTGCCGTGGATGTTGGAGGGGATGGTGAGCGCACCCTGGTTGCCCAGCGCGCGCTCGAGCCCGTGCTCCCTCGCCAGATCGACGTCGCCGATGGTGGTGGGGAGGGGGCCCTCGGCCACGAAGGCCACGTCGGGGTTCGTCGAGGCCATCACGAAGTCGACCTGCTCGAAGATGGCGGCCATCGTCTCGTTGAACTGCTTCCGCTGGCCCTCCACCCGCGCCGCCGCCTCGAGGTTGAACACGGTGGTTGCGACGTTGAGGCCGAACCGGATCTCGGGCGTGAGGTCGTCCTCGCAGGCCGGGTAGAGGTCGCCGAGCAGATGGCGCAGACCGACGAGGCCCGCGAGCGCCCACTCGAAGCTGAGCTCGGGCAGGCGCACGTCGACGTCGACGACTCGCAGCCCGGCGTCCGCGGCCAGCGCCTCGGACGCGGCGCGCACCGTGCGCTCGACCTCGGGGTGGAGGATGGCGGCGCCCAGCGTCGGGACGATGGCAACGCGTCGGCCCTTCAGGTCGAGCGTCCCGAGCCCCGCTTCCCAGCCGTCGACACGCGGGAGGCTCAAGGGGTCGTGCGCGTCCTGGCCGTTGCACACGTCGAGCCAGCGGGCGGTGTCCCGCACCGACCGGCTGACGCACCCGATCGTGACGGTGAGCGCGCCGATCTCGGTGAACGGGCCGCGCGGGATGCGGCCGAAGGTGTGCTTCAGGCCGAGGAGCCCGCAGAGGCCCGCGGGGATGCGGATGGAGCCGCCACCGTCGCCTCCGGTGCTCAAGGTGACGAGGCCGCCCGCGACACTCGACGCGCCGCCACCAGTCGAGCCGCCGGGCGTGCGGGCGGGGTTCCACGGGTTGCGCGTGGTTCCGTGCAGCCGCGTGTGCGTGCAGTTGATGCCGCCGAACTCGCTCGAGTTGGTGAGGCCGGCCGGGACCGCACCCGCGGCCAGGAGCCGGCTCACCTGGGTCGAGTCGCGCGTCGACAGCTGGTCCTTGAACACGAGCGACGCGTGCGTGTCGGGCCATCCCGCAACGCCACCGTCGATCTCCTTGACTCCGATGGCGACGCCGCCGAACGGAAGCGAGACGTCGGCGGCCTGCGCCCACGCGCGCGACCGCTCGGGGTCGACGTGGCAGAAGGCGTTGAGCTGTGAGCGCTCGATGGCCCCGAGCGACGCGTCGAGTGCCTCGAGTGGGGACAGCTCGCCGGCGCGGAACGCGTCGACGAGCGAGCAGGCGTCGCCGAGCCAGGGTTGATCGGACATGGCGGCAAGCTAGTGCGCCTCGTTTCGGGCGTGCCGCTTAGAGTGCTCCGATGTCTCTGCCCGCACGCGACGACCGATGAGCGGGCCGGTGTGAACGGCCTCGAGTTCCTCGGGCTCGAGCCGACCGACGATCCCAACCGCTGGCGCCTTCCCGTGAGCCTCGGCGTGCTCAGCGGCATGGGCGCGCTCTTCGGCGGCTGCGGCCTGGCCGCGGCCGTCGAAGCCATGGAGCGCAGCACGGGCCGTCCCACCGTCTGGGCCACCGCGCAGTACCTGTCGTTCGCCCGGCCGCCGGCGGTCGTCGAGATCGAGGTGGTGGCGATGGTGACCGGCCGTCAGACGAGCCAGGCGCGCGCGGTCGGGCGGGTCGACGACGACGAGATCTTCACGGTCAACGCCGCGCTGGGCACCCGCGCCGACACCATGGCGGGTCAGTGGGCCGTCCGCCCGGAGGTGCCGTCACCCGAGGTGTCACCGTTGCGCACCGCACGCGACCGGCAGCGGGGCACGTTGTTCGACCGGCTGGAGATGCGACGGGCGAACGCGCGCGATCTCGACGAGCTGCCGGGCGCACCGGGCGACGGCCGCAGCGCCCTCTGGGCCCGCATCCCGGGTCTCGACCATTCGATCACCACGCTCGCGGTCCTCGGCGACCTCGTGCCGTTCGGCATCAGCCAGGCGCTCGGTGAGCGGGCGGGGGGCAACAGCCTCGACAACACCATCCGGGTCGCGCGCCGCGTCCCGACGGAATGGCTGCTCCTCGACGTACGGATCCACGCCGTAGCCCACGGCTTCGGCCACGGCCTGGTGCACATGTGGGCCGAAGATGGCAGCCTCCTCGCCACGGCCAGCCAGTCCGCCATCGTCCGGCGGTGGAAGGAGCACCCGAGTTGAGTCGTCACGGCGTCACGATCCCGTTCGACCACGTCCCCCTCCCCGAGCAGCGGGAGTGGTACGCGGAGGCGGCCGACCTCGGCTACACCGATCTCTGGTCGAGCGAGGCCGGAGGCACGGACGCGTTCACGCCGCTCGCGCTGGCCGCGGCCTGGACACCCTCACTGCGCCTCGGATGCGCCATCGTCCCCGCGTTCACCCGCGGTCCCGGGCTCATGGCGATGAGCGTGGCGAGCATGGCCGAGGCGGCCCCGGGCCGGTTCGCCTTCGGCATCGGCACGTCGTCCGACGTCATCGTCGAACGCTGGAACGGCATCCCCTTCGACGAGCCCTACAAGCGCACGCGCGACATGGTGCGCTTCCTGCGCGCCGCGCTCACGGGCGAGAAGGTCGACGCGCGCTACGACACGTTCACGGTGAAGGGCTTCCGGCTGGGCCGCAAGCTCGACCCGGCCGCCGTGCCGCCCATCCTCGTCGCCGCCCTGCGGCCGGGGATGCTGCGACTGGCCGGCCGCGAGGGCGACGGCGCGATCATCAACTGGCTCTCGGCCGACGACGTGCGCACGGTGGCGCCCCACGTCGGAGCCGGGAAGGAGATCGTGGCGCGGATCTTCGTGTGCCCGTCCGACGACACCGACGCGGTGCGGGCCATGGGCCGCTTCGCGATCGCGGCGTACCTGAACGTGCCCGTCTACGCCGCCTTTCACGAGTGGCTCGGGCGCGGCGACGCCCTCCGGCCGATGTGGGACCAGTGGAAGGCGGGCGACCGCAAGGCGGCGGTCGCGTCGATCCCCGACCAGGTGGTCGACGACCTGATCGTGCACGGCTCGCCGGCGGCGTGCCGGGCCCACGTGGGTCGCTACGTCGAGAGGGGCGTGACCACCCCGGCCCTCGCCATCCTCCCGCTCAGCGGGCGGGCCGAGGACGCCCGCCAGGCGCTGCGCGATCTCAGCCCCCGCGCCGACGGGTGAGGCACCCGGGTCGGCGCTGAGGGAGGGGCCGGCGAACGCTCAGCGTTGTCGTCGGCTTGCGCTCCGTGAGATTTGGCGGGTAGCGTGACCGAGTTCACATCGTTCGGGCACGCCCTCCGGGGCGCGGCTTCCCCGCCGCCGTCGTGTTCCTCTCGCTGGCCGGCCTCCTCTCCCTCCGGTCCGCCCTGCTCCTGCCCGCCACCGCACCGGGCGGGGTCGTCGAGCGCCCGCCCCGGGGGTTGGCGAGTGTGTTCAGCTTCCTGCCACGGTCCGCCCGGCCCGCGCCACCGACGGCTCAGGCGTGGGCGGCGGCGGCGGCGTCCAACGTGGTGTCCGCGACCGCGGCGACCCGACCGGCGGTGGGGCCCGTCACCGGCCCGTTCCACGAGCGGCGGCCCGGTCATCTCCACACCGGCATCGACATCGACGGCGAGACCGGCGACCCGATCCGCGCCGCGTTCGCGGGCATCGTGCTGGTCGCGGGACGGGCACCCAGTGGCTACGGCGGGTACGGCACGCTCGTCGTCATCGGCCACCCGAACGGTCTGACCACGCTCTACGCCCACCTGTCGCGCGTCTCGGTGGGAGTCGGTCGGCAGGTCGCGTCAGGCGACGTCGTCGGGGCGATGGGCTGCACCGGCTCGTGCACGGGCTCGCACCTCCACTTCGAGGTGCGCATCGCCAACCAGCCCGTCGATCCCGAGCGCTACCTGCCGCCGCCGTAGCCTCAGCGTCACCGGCTGAGCGGCTGGGGCGGCCCCAGCACGGAGGCCTGCAGCCGGCGCATGCCCGCCAGCCAGCGGTCGTAGTCGCCGGCCTTGCGCCGCAGGTACTCGGCCACCTCGGGGTGCGGGAGGATGAGGAAGCGCTCCGCGGCCAGGCCGGCGACCACTGCGTCGGCGACAGCTTCGGGCTCGATGGCGGTCGCCGCCAGCAACGCGTCGCCTTCGGGGCCCGCGCCGAGGAGCATGTTGGTGCGCACGCCTTGCGGGCACAGGCACGAGACCTTGATGCCTGCATCGCCGTAGGTGATCGCGAGCCACTCGGCCAGGGCGACCGCGCCGTGCTTCGTGACCGCGTACGGCGCGGCCCCGAGGTTCGTCAGCAGACCCGCGGCCGACGCGGTGTGGAGGAGGTAGCCCTCGCCGCGCGCGACCATGGCGGGAAGCACCGCCCGGGCCGAGTAGACGTGGGCCATGACGTTGATCTCCCAGATGCGCTGCCACGCCTCGTCCGGCGCGTCGACGCTGCCGCTGATGGCGATGCCCGCGTTGGCGCAGAACAGGTCGATGGGCCCGAAGGTGTCGGTCGCCTTGTCGACCAGGGCGACCACGTCGGCTTCGACGGCCACATCGGTGGACACGGCCAGCGCGGTGCCGCCGCCGGCCGAGATCGCATCGGCCACGGTTGCCGCGCCCGCCCCGTCGAGATCGGCCACCACGACGCCCCGCGCACCCTCACGCGCGAAGCGCTTGCACAGGGCGCGTCCGATGCCGCTTGCTCCGCCGGTGACCACGACCAGCTTGTCGTTGAGCTCCATGCGCCGACCGTAGTGGTCGGGCCGCGATCACGCGGCTGCGAAGGCGGGCGCGGCGAAGAGCAGCTCGGAGGCGAGGTCGGCGTCACCTTCGACGGTGTGCGCGACCTGCGTCGGCGCCAGACGCCCGGCGGCGAGGAGGCAGAAGTCGAGCACGTCGGCGGTCAGCACGACCGCGGGCGAGGACTCCGGCACGTCGGGTCGGGCCCGCAGCAGCCAGTCGCCACCGCCGTCGCCGGTGAGCACGAGTCGCACCGTGCGCGATCCGAGGTCGACCCCTGTGGCGCGGGCGGCGGCCGGGAGCGAGCGCACGGCCAGCTCGGCCACGAGCGCCATCTGCGCGGCCGGAGGGGGCCGCATGGCGAGCTGGACGGCGCCACGGATGTCGTCGGCGTGGATCCAGGTCTCGAAGGCCCGGTTGACCAGGACCCGGTCGAGGGGCATCGCCACCCCCACCCATTCGACTCGCCGATGCAGGTCGGTCTGGTCGAGGCGCGCGTACCGGCGCACCGCGTCGGTGTAGTGCCGCCACGCGGCGAGGGCGCGCGCCGGGCCGGCGTCGCGGTGCCGCTCGAGCAGGGCCGCGGTTCGCGCGTCGAGGTCGGGCTCACCGGCCAGGGGATCGTCGTCGAGGCCGAGGCGCGCCGCGAGCAGGCTTTCGATGGCGGCCAGATGGACCACGAGATCGTGCGCAGTGCGGCCGTCGGCCGTCGGCGCGTGCCAGCCATCGTCGTCGAGCGCCTCCAACAGCTCGGTCATGCGAGCGAGCTGGGTCTCATAGGTGACGACGCTCACCGCGCTCGGCGCGCGGCGCGCCCGCGCCGCGTCGAGTACGCGGGTGCGGAGCGGCGCGGGTGGCTCGCGTCCCGTCGCCACGGCCAACCACCCGGCCGCGTCCCGGAGACGGGAGATCTCAGCGGCACACGCCGGGCAGGTCTTCCCGTGGTCCTCGATGGCGGCCGCCTCGCTCGACGTGCAGGAGTCGAGGGCGTACGCGCCGAGGAGCTGGCTGACCTCGTCGTGCTCGAGGGTCATGCCCATTCCCGGATCCCTTCGTGTTCGAGCTCGCGAGCCAGCCGGCGCAGCCCCACCCGCAAGCGCGCCTTCGCCGTGCCCTCCGCCAGGCCGAGGTCGTCCGCCACCTGCCGGTACGTGCGCCCCCCGAAGTAGGCGAGCTGCACGGCTACCCGCTGGTCGTCGGGCAGCGAGTCGACCGCGACCCGGACCCGCTCGGCCATGATCAACGCGGTCGCAGCCTCCTCGACGTCGGGCGGCAGGCCCGGCTCCCGGCCTGCGGCCTCCGCCCGCCGGCGGCGCGACTCCTCCCGGCGCACCCAGTCGACCGCCCGCCGATGGGCGAGCGTGCCGATGAACGACCGCATCGAGCCGCGCTCGGGGTCGAAGGCCTCGGGACGCTCCCAGACGCTCACGAACACGTCCTGGGTCACGTCCTCGGCCGCGGTCTCGCTGCCCGCCACCCGGCGGGCGAGGCCGTAGACGAACGATGCGTACTGGTCGTAGAGCTCGCTCAGACCCGTGTCGTCGCCCGCGATCAGACGGGCGCGAAGGTCGATCTCCCATGATCGGCTGCTCTCCGCGGGCCGGGCCACGTTGCTCATTCGCACCGCCCTCCCCCGGTGGACGTCGATTTCTCGTCGTGGCTCCCGGCCGCGGCGCGGAGGGTGGCGTCGATGACCGCCATCCGGTCGGGTCCCCACGGCAGGGGGAACACGATCGGCACGTCGACCCCGTTGTCCGCGTAGGCGCGCACCGTGTCGTGGACGTGGCCGGCCTCGCCCATCACGTCGATGCCGTCGATCATCTCGTCGGAGACCGCGGCGAGCGCACCCGCCCGGTCGCCTGCGGCGTGACGCCTGCGGACTTCGGCGACCGCGTCCCCGTAGCCGGCCCGCCCGAAGTTCCGGGCATAGGCGTCGACCACCGCATACCCGAACAGGTCGCGGCGAGCGGCATCGACGCCATCGGCGCGCTCGCAGACACCTACATGGACATAGGAGTAGATGCGCGCGTCGCCGCCCTTTCGCACCTGCTCCACCGACCAGGGCACGTGTGATGCCGGCAGGTAGTTCAGCAGCACGCCGTCGGCGATCTCGCCCGCCAGGCGCAGCATTCCCTCGTTGAGCGCGCCGATGACCACGGCCGGACGGCGCTCGCCGAGACGCACGCCCAGACGGAAGCCCTGCACCTGGTAGAAGTCGCCGGTGAAGTCGACCTTCTCGCCCGACAGGCACGCTCGCAGCACCGTGACGAACTCGCGCACCTGGGCCAGCGGCCGCGCCCCGTAGCCCGCGCTGTGCCAGCGCGCGGCCACGACGGGTGACGAGATCCCGATGCCGAGGAGCACCTGGCGGTCGGGCGCCAGCGCCTGGAGGGTGGCGCCCGCCATCGCGAGCAGGGGCGGGGTGCGGAGCTGGAGGGCGAGCACCCCCGTGCCCACGTCGAGCCCGGGGGCGGCGGCGGACACCGCGCCGAGGGTCGCAAAGGCCTCAGGCCCGGTCACCTCGGCCGTCCAGAAGGAGCCGTAGCCCATGGCCTCCGCCCGCCTGGCGACCTCGAGCGCGGTCGCGGGCCCGAGTGCCTGCACGGAGGCGAACGTCACGCCCAGGGGCGGGGTTGGCATCGTGGCACGCTATCCGACACCCTGTTTGCCACCCCGCTCGCTACGGTAGAGAGGGCGGGCAGGCGGTCGGCAGGAACAAATGCAGTTGGGTTGCGGGTTAGAAAGCCAAGGGGTCAGAGGGAAGTCATGAGCGAAATCGTCGAGAACGAAGCGATCGTCGAAGCGCTGGCGATCATCGACCAGAGCCTGGGACAACTGCACACGCGCGAGCTGGTGTCGTCGTCCGAGGTCAGCGACGTTCTTCTCGACGTGCGTTCACTTCTCGCCGCGCTCGAGCTCGACGGCAACGTCGAGGCGCCGAGCCCCAACTAGCGGCCGGCCTTCACCAGCTCCGTGAACGCCTCCTCGATGCAGGCGCCGAGACGCGCCGGCTCGTCGACGGCTGCGGTGTCGACGTTGAGACCGAGGTCGAGGCTGTCCTTGTAGCCCAGCACCGTCGCGTTGAACGCGGTGCCGGCTGTCGGGCCCATCGGGTGGTTGGCGAGGATGTGGGCGCCCGCGACGTAGAGGTCGAAGTTGGCGCCGCGCAGGTTCGACGTGGCGAAGTCGACCGTCTCGACCTGCTGGCGCGCCAGACGAACGACGAGCGCGGTGGGGAGACCGTTGAGCACGCCGGCCAGGGTCTCGGCGACGCCCAGCGCTCGCTCCGACTTGGTGGTGGCGAGACGGGCGTGCACCTCGTTGAAGCGCTCGACCGGATCCTCGATGCCCGCGGGCACGAGCACGCGTGCTGGGCTGAACGCGTTGCCACCCGCGGACCGGTCGGCACGCATGTTGACCGGCATCGACATGCGCAGGTCGCCCACCTGGACCCCCTGTTGCCGGTGGTAGGCCCCCGCGGCACCGGCGATGCCGGTGACGTACGCGTCGTTGACCGTGCCGCCGAGAGCCTTGGCCGTGGCCTTCAGGCCGTCGAGATCGAGGCTGATCGCCTCGAAGTGGCGGCCGAGCGACCGTTTCCCCGTCCACAGTGGTGAGCGCGAGCGCTCCACCACCGCCAGCTGGCGCAGCAGCGAGCGGGCCATCTCGACCGATTCGGTGGCCATGCCGGGCACCTGCGAGGGATGACCGACCGCTCCCGCCAGGCCCTCGACCGTGCGGCGGGCGATTCCCAGGTTGCGGCGCACACGATTGCCCGCGGCCTGGGCCGCCGAGCTCAGCAGGCTCTCCTCGTCGCTCGACCCGTCGTCGCCGTCCGCCTCCGCGACCTCGAGCTCGTCGGGGTCGGGGGCATCGGCGGCCACGTCGATGAACTGCATCGACAACCGCAGGCCGCCGACACCGTCGGTGATCGTGTGGTGCATCTTGGCGAGGAGCGCGGCCCGACCGTCGGACAGGCCCTCGACGACGTGGTACACCCACAGCGGCCGGGCCCGGTCGAACGCGTCCTCGTAGAGCGTGGCGGCCAGGTCGAGCAGCTGGCGGTCGTCGCCTGGTGACGGCACCGCGATGCGGCGGAGGTGGTAGTCGATGTCGAAATGCGGGTCGTCGACCCACTGAGGCGGCGCCACCCGTGCCGGCGGCGACACCACGTGCTTGCGCAGCCGGGGGATCAGCTGGACGGCGCGACCCATGCGCCGGCGCAGGCGGTCGAAGTCGGGCGGCCGGTCGAACAGGGTGATGTTGAGGAACGAGGCGCGGAGCGAGGGATCCTTCTCGACCGTCCACATGAGCGCTTCCGCGTCGGTCATGCGGCCCTCGGGATGTGTCGGTGCTTCCGCCATGGCCGGCAGGCTAGCGCCGGGCCCGATCAGCGCGAGATGGAGGTGTGCTTGAACTCGTTGAGGTCGGGCCAACCCGCGACCAGGTCGACGGCGCGCTCGATGGTGCGGGTGGCGACTGCGGCGTCGCCCTGAGGACGGTGCATGAAGCGGATGAACACCGCCTCGTCGTTGGCGATGAAGGTGGGCACGCCGAAGACGCGATGGTCGGCGACGCTGCGCTCGTGCTCCTTGCGGAAGGTCTCGAGCGGGGTGCCGGTGGCGAGCTCGGCGAATACTGCGTCGGCGTCGAGCCCCTGCTCCACCAAGATCTCGCGCAGCACGGCCTCCTCGCGGATGTCGCGACTCTCGTCGTGCCGGGCGGTGAAGAGCGCGAGGTGCACGCGGTGGAAGGCGTGGGGCCACGAGTCGCGCACCGCGATGCCGACCTGCATGGCCAGCAGCGACGGCGCCTTCGTCGGGTCGTCCCAGACGTCGGGCTGGCCCTCCTCGACGTGCGCTTGGTTCAGCGAGAACGACACATAGGTGACGTGCCAGTCGGCTCCTGCCTCGAGGCCGGCGATGAGGTGCTCGTGGGCGTTGCGAGCGAACGGGCAGCGGTAGTCCCAGTTGACCGAGAACTCCAGCCCGCTACTCATCGCTGCACCATCCTCGTTCCACTTCGGTTCTCGTCATTGGTGGGTCCAACCCCTTCCGGGCGGGTGCGATTCCGGCTCGGCCACGATGCGGGGCGCGGGCGGCAGTGGCACGAGCTTACGGCCAATGCGCCCGAGGGCGATCCCGATCGCCGCCCCGACGAGCACGTCGGACGCGTGGTGCACCTTCACGTAGACGCGGGACGACGCCACGATGATCGCGATGGCGTAGTAGAGCGGCCAGAGGACGTCGTCCTCGGCGAGCAGGCCGGCGGCGCTGAACGCCGAGGTGGCGTGTCCGCTCGGGAAGCTGCTCGTGCGGGGCCGGCGCAGGCGGGTCGTGCGTTCGGGCTCCCACGGCGGTCGCGTGCGGCGGAAGAACGACTTGATGAGCCCGTTGACGAGCACCGACTCGATCGCCAGGCCCCCGCCGACCCGCACCGCCGCGTGCCAGTCGCGCTCGGAGCGCAGACCGCGGGTGGCGCCGATGATGAGCCACACGAGGCTGAAGTCGCCGAGCTCTGACGCGCCGTAGAAAAGCCGGTCGGACGTGGGGTTGCCGCGAACGCGGTCGAACGCGCGGTCGACGCGTGCATCGAAGCCGGCGACGCTCCGCAGGGCCCGTCTCGAGATCGCGCGCACGGCCGCTTCCGCGGTCAGGCGCTGTGGACGAGCTCGCGGGCCAGGGCCGGGTCGCCGCCCCACGCCGGGCAGTAGTCGCGGAACGAGCACCAGTCGCACAGGCGCGACGGCCGCGGCCGGAAGTCGTCGTGCTCGCACGCCCGCTCGATCGCGCTCCAGATGGCGGACGTGCGTTGACGCAGCCCCCGGACGGACTGCTCGGACGGCTGGGCGATGATCGCCACCGGCTCGCTCAGGTAGAGGAGCTGGATGCGCGCCGGGAGCTTGCCGAACACCTGCTTGCAGAGGAACGCGTAGAAATGGACGCCGCCGAGCCGGCTCTGCTCGAAGGTCTCGCCCGGCACCTTGCCCGTCTTGTAGTCGGTGACGACTAGCTCACCGTCGTCGTCGAGCTCGAGCCGGTCGATGATGCCGCGGAGCGTGAGCGCGCCGACGTTCGCCTCGAGCTTGAGCTCGAGCCCGATGGGCCGGACGCGGGTGGGGTCCTCGAGGTCGAAGTAGCGCCGCACGAGCTGCTCGGCATCGGCGAAGAAGGCCACCTCGTCGTCGGGCTCGAGCGCGAGGTCGGCGAGGTCGGGATGGTCGCGCAGCTCGTCGTGGGCCCGGGCGAGCCCGGCGATCGCGACCTCGAGCGAGCGCTGCTCCGGCGGCTCGCAGAACAGCAGCTCGAGGGCACGGTGGACGAGTGTGCCCTTGGTGGACCACGGCGAAGGCGGCTCGGGCAGACGATCGATGGCGGCGAACTTGAACGCGAGCCCACAGTCCTTGAACGACGCCACCTTCGACGGCGAGAGCGAGGTGGGGAGCTGGAGGGCCATCACCGGCGACGATACAGCGGGGGTGTGACGGCGTTGCGGACTCGAAGGGCCACAGAGACCCCGCGCTCGGTGGCGATCAGGCGAGGGCGAAGGCCCGCAGCACCGACCCGGCCACCGCGTCCGGGGCCTCGAGCGGACCGAAGTGGCCCAGCCCGGGCACCACCTCCATGCGGCCGTGGGGGAGGGCGTCGGCCTGCCGGGCCACGAGGGGGGGAGTGAAGGCGTCGGTGTGTTCGCCGCACGCCACCACGACGGGGCAGCGCACGTCGCCGAAGCGGGAGAACGCGTCGTGGGCCGAGCCCATGCGGTAGATCTCGGCCTCGACCTCGGGCCGGCAGCGGAGCCGCACCGTGCCGTCGGGCTGATCGGCGAACCCGAAGTCGACGTACGCGCGCAGTGCCTCGGGCGCGAGCGCGGCGAACGGCGGCTTGGCTGCGTAGTTGGCGTAGGCCTCGGCGCGTGACGCGAACACGGCCCGCCGGCGCCGCGCGCCCTCGCTGAGGGGGTTCTCGCGGGGGCCGATGGGCGGGTCGACGGGCATGACGACGGCCTCGTAGCAGTAGAGCGCGCGGAAGCGCCCCGAGTCGGCCGCCTCCGCCATCAGCAGGGCGGCGCCACCCGCGGAGTGGCCGAGCGCGAAGGGATGGTCGAGCTCGAGGCCGCGCGCCGCCGCGAGCGCGTCGTCCGCGAACCCGTGCCAGTCGTAGTCCAGGCCCTCGGGCACCGATGTCTCACCGTGGCCGCGCTCGTCGAAGGCGAAGCAGTGGAATCGGTCGGCCAGCCGGGCGGCCAGGGGCACGAAGACGTGCGCGTGGAACCCGGTGGCGTGAGCAAGGAGCAGGGGTGGTCCGTCGCCACCCAGGTCGTACGCGGCCACCTCCACCCCGTCGGTCGAGGGGAAGCGGGGCACCCGCCGACGTTAGCGTTTGACGATCGCGGTGGCGTGCCGGTCGACCTCGGCCATGATGCGATCGACCAGCTGGTCGTCGAGCAGGCAGGGTCCGTCGGTGATCATGCGGGCCAGCATCCGGCTGGGCACGAGGCCCACGCTCTCGACCCGCCCGCCTGCACCGTCCACCACGACGAGCGCGTCGACGAACGGCGCCCACGACAGGGCGGCGGCCACGTACTTGCGGATGTCGCTCGCGGTCCTGGTCACGCGGCGGGCGGCGGTCTCGACGTCGGGGTCGGGCGGGGTCAGGGCGAAGGCGCCCGTGGGCCCGACCACGATCCGATCCTGTCCCGAGGCCATGGCGTGGAACTCAGGCGGGAGCGCGTCGAGCGCACGATCGATCGGCGGGCGCGCCGATCGGAGGGCCTGGAACATGCCATCAGTGTCGGCAGTGCGCGGCGAGGACTGAAGCAAACCCCGCTCCGCACTACCCTGCGCCGCACCGATGGGTGACGATGACGAGGTCAGGGCGGTCAACCGGGCGTTCTACGACGCGTTCGAGGCACGCGATCTCGACGCGATGTCACAGGTCTGGGAGCACTCCGACCGGGCCACGTGCACTCACCCCGGTTGGGCCGCGCTGCGGGGATGGGCGCAGGTGGCGGCCTCGTTCTTCGCGTTGTTCCAGAACGGCCAGGAGCTGCAGTTCATCCTCACGGAGGAGCGGGCGGAGGTGGCAGGTGAGGTGGGCTGGGTGTGTGTCGACGAGAACATCCTCGACGTGCAGACCGGCACCACCGTGGCCGCGGTCAACGTCTTCGTCCGCCAACCTCAGCACGGGTGGCGGATGGTCGTGCACCACGCGTCGGTCGTGAGCAGCAGCGCGGGCGACGGCCCGGAAGCGTGACGTCGCCCGCGATCAGTCGTCGTCGCCCAGGAGGCCGAGCAGCTCGGCCGCGTTGACGACGGCGTCGTCGCGCCAACAGTTGTTCATGAGGACGTGCACCTCGCGGGCCGAGCCGGCGAGCGCACGCAGCTTGGGCACCCACTCGAGGAGCTCGCGCTCCTGGTACCGGTAGCGGAAGCGCTCGGCGGCACTCGCGACCCGGGCCTCCCACGTCTCGGTGTTGCGGCCGTGGAAGCGGACGACGGCGAGGTCGGAAGTCGCCGCCACGACGGGAGGCACCGACGAGTCGAAGCCCTGGGGCTCGTCGACGCAGACGAACGACAGGTCGTGCTCCTCGAGGAACTCGAGGGTCGACTCGCACTCGTCGGGCGCGAGCCAGGCGCCGCGGCGGAACTCGATGCAGAGCCGGTAGTCGGGCAGCTTCCGCTGGGCGTCGAGGATCTCCGCCCGGTGCGTCTCCTTGGGCCCGAACCAGCGCGGCCACTGAAGGAGCACCGCGCCGAGCTTGCCGGCGGAGTGCAAGGGCATCAGCGCGTGGCGGAAGCGGTCCCACGCCTCGTCGACCGCGTCGACCGAAAGGTGGTTGGCGTACAGCGTGCGACGGTCGCGGAGCTCGGGCCGGACCTCGCTCTGGAGGTCGGGCCAGAGCGACTGGGGGAACGTGGGGTGGCCGGTGAGCAGGGACCATGCCTTGACGTTCATCGTGAAGTCGGCAGGCGTGCGCTCGACCCAGCCGCCCGCCAGCTCGGGGGTCGGCGGGAAGTAGTAGGTGCTGTCGACCTCGACGATGGGGTAGCGCGCCGCGTAGTAGGCGAGACGCTCGGCCGCCTTCATCGACTTGCGCGGGTACCAGGTCGTCTCCTTGACGAGGGTCGCGTCGGCCCACGAGCACGTGCCGACGAGGACGCGGGCACCGGCGACATCGAGGACCGGTCCCATGGGGAGGGCCGGGCGCGCCTCCACACCGCCGAGCTCCTGCGCCCCGTTCATGCTGCAGGCACGGGCCCGCGGTCGCGAGTCACGACGCGGTGACCGCCGCAGCCGCCTCACGCTTGAGCCGCGCGTAGTCGACCTTGCCCGCGGGGCTGCGGCCGATGGACGTGGTCAGGAGCACGTGACGCGGCGCCTTGTAGCCCGCGAGACGGCTCTTGGCGTGGACGATCAGCGAGTCCTCGTCGACGCCGCCGCGGTCGAGGGCGTCGCCCACGGGCTCGACCCACGCGCACACCACCTCGCCGAAGCGATCGTCGGGAATGCCGACGACGACCGCGTCGCGCACGGTCGGGTGCTCCTTGAGGACCTCCTCGACCTCCTCCGGATAGACCTTCTCCCCACCCGTGTTGATGCACACGGAGCCGCGGCCGAGCACGCGGAGCGTGCCGTCGGCCTCAACGGTCGCGTAGTCGCCCGGGATCGAGTAGCGCTCGCCGTCGATGACGCGGAACGTGCGCGCTGTCTTCTCCGCGTCCTTGTAGTAGCCGACCGGCCCGAGGCCCCGCAGGGCGACCATGCCGGTCTCACCGGAGCCGGGCTGCACGTCGCGGCCGTCGTCGGTGAGCACGCGGGAGCGCGTGCCGAGCACGAACCTGGCCGTGGCGGTGGCGCTCGTCCCTCCGGAGATCGACTGCCCCATGCCGAGGGCCTCGGAGGACGAGAACACGTCGACGAGCATCATCGAGGGGCGATGCCGGAGCAGTCCCTGCTTCGTCGCCTCGCTCCACATCACGCCCGACGAGAGCACGATGTAGAGGCTGGAGAGGTCCCACCGATCCGGGTTGGCGTCGAGCGCGTCGAGCATCGGCTTGGCGAACGCGTCGCCCACGATGGCGATGCTGTTCACACCCTCGCGCTCGATGGTGTCGAGCAGTTCCGTGATGTCGAAGCGACGGTTGGTGAGCGTGACCACCGAGCCACCCAGGCTGAGGATGCCGAACGACGAGAAGGCGCCCGTGCCGTGCATCAGCGGGCATGCGGGGAGCGTGATCGGGCCGGGCCGGGTGAGCCGGTTGCGCACCGCGTCGAGGTCGGGCTCGTCGGGGTCGTGCATGGTCGAATCGCTCAGCAGCCGGTACAGGTCGTGCTGGCGCCACATGACGCCCTTGGGCATTCCCGTCGTCCCGCCCGTGTACAGCATGTAGATGTCGTCGCCGGAGCGCCCCCACGGCGCGACCGCATGCGCGCCATTCGCGGCGGCTGTACGTTCGACTGCGGCGGCCTCATAGGGCGTGGCCCACGCGGGGCAGGGCCCGGAGCCGTCGTCGACCCACAGCCAGAGCCGCACGTTCGGCACGCGATCGCGAACCGACGCCACGCGATCGGCGAACGCGCCGTGGAACATCACCGCGACGGTGTCGGAGTTGTCCCAGAGGTAGGCGAGCTCGTCCTCGGTGTAGCGGTAGTTCGTATTCACCGGTACGAGGCCGGCCTTGAAGCAGGCGAACACCGACTCGACGTACTCGTTGGCGTTGTAGAGGTACTGCGCGACCTTGTCCTGGTGGGCGGTGCCCGCCGCGATCAGCGCGCGGGCCACACCGTCGGCCCGGTGGTCGAGCTCCGACCACGAGAGCCGGCAGTCGCCGTGCACGAGCGCCGGCGCGTCGGGCAACGTGTCGGCGATCGTCTCCCACACGTCCGCGAAGTTCCAGCCGCTCATCCGGCGGAGCGTACCGTTCTGCTGTGAGCTGGACATACGGCGACGTCGACCTCTCCGCCGACCCGCTCGCCGCGGTGCGGTGGATGGACACGATGGCCTCGTGGCCGTTCGTTCAGGCGTACAAGCAGCGCACGCGGGAGCTGCTCGCGGCGCCGGGGGCCACCAGCGGGGCGCGGTTGCTCGACGTGGGATGTGGCACCGGCGAGGACACCCGGGCGCTGTCCGGTTCGAGCGTGGGGCTCGATGCGTCGGCTGCGATGATCGGTGAGGCCGCCCGCCGCGGAGGCGACTTCGTTCGGGGCGACGCGCACACGCTGCCGTTCCGGGACGGCGCGTTCGACGGTTGCCGCGCCGATCGCACGTTCCAACACCTGGTCGATCCCGAACGTGCGTTGGCCGAGCTCGTGCGGGTGACCCGACCGCGGGGACGCGTGGTCGTGGTCGACCCCGACCAGGAGACGATCGTGGTCGACGGCCCCGACCCCGCCGCCACCCTGCGGGTCAAGCAGTTCCGGCGCGACGCCGGGCTGCGCCACGGCGACCTGGCTCACCGCCTGCCTCGCCTGTTCCGCGCCGCGGGCCTCGTCGACGTCGCGATCGAGGGCACCACGCTCGTGCTCACCGATCCCGACGATGCGTTCGGCTTCCCCACGTGGGCCCGCGCCATGCACGATCGGGGCCTGCTCGACGTCCACGACGTGGAGCGCTTCGAGGCCGACGTGCGGGCATCCGCCGTTGCGGGCGACTTCCTCTACGCCGTCACCTTCTTCATCACGAGCGGCCGGACGCCGTAGTCTGCGCGAGACCCGAAGGGGATAGACGATATGGACTTCGAGCTCCCGGGTGACGACGACCCGCGGCGGGCGACCGTGCGGGCGTGGCTGGCCGATCACCCCACGCCGACCGGACGCCAGCTGGCCGACGCGGGCTACGTGGCCCCACACTGGCCCAGGCCGTGGGGGCTCGACGCCGACCCCATCCACCAGCTCATGATCGACGAGGAGCTGCGGCGGGCGGGTGTGCGACGGCCCGTCAACCCCATCGGCATCGGGTGGGCCGGGCCGACGCTCATCCACGCGGGAACCCAGGCGCAGAAGGACCGCTACCTCGGCCCGCTGTTGAGCGGCGAGGACTTCTGGTGCCAGCTGTTCAGCGAGCCCGGCGCCGGCAGCGACCTGGCCAACCTCGGCACCCGCGCCGTGCGCGACGGCGACGTGTACGTCGTGAACGGGCAGAAGATCTGGACGACGTTCGCCCACATCGCCCGCTTCGGCATCCTCATCGCGCGGACCGACGCGGAGGCACCGAAGCATCAGGGCATCTCCTACTTCGTGTGCCCCATGAACCTGCCGGGCATCGAGATCCGGCCCATCGTCGAGATGACCGGCGCGCACCAGTTCAACGAGGTCTTCTTCGACGACGTGCGCATCCCGGCCGAACAGCTGGTGGGTGACGAGAACCGGGGGTGGGCGCTCGCCAAGGTCACCCTCGGCAACGAGCGCGTGTCGCTGTCGGAAGGCGGTGCCCTGTGGGGCCTCGGTCCCGCCGCCGGCGACCTGATCGAGCTGGTGCGTAAGGAGGGCGGTGTCGACGACGCGTCACTCCGGCAGCGGCTGGCCGCGCTCTTCATCGAGTCCGAGATCCTCCGCCTGATCCGACTGCGCACGGTGACCGCGGCGGTGCACGGCCGCCCTCCCGGCCCCGAGGCGTCGATCCGCAAGGCGCTGGCCGACGAGCACGGCCAGACGATCATGCGGTTGGCCAAGGACCTGGCCGGCGCGGCCGGGATGCTGACGACCGCGGGCCCGCTCGGGGTGGAGGACGGCTCGTGGAACTACGGGTTCCTCTTCTCCGCCGCGCTCACGGTCGGCGGAGGGACCTCCGAGGTGCAGCGCAACATCATCGCCGAGCGCGTGCTCGGCCTCCCTCACGACCTCGACGTCGAGACGGGCAAGACGTGGGCGGAGGCGCGACGCATCTGACGCATGCGCCCTCAGGCGTTCTCGTCGCGCTCGACCACCGCGACGGTGGTCGTGCGCACCAAGAAGCCGAAGGGATCCGCCTCCACGCCGGTCACGCGCCCGGAGCCGAGACGTAGGCGCCGTCGCGCTTGAGGAACGCACGATGCCACCGGCCCGGCGTGAGGGCCACCCCGCGTGACTCGTCCTCCAACAGCCATCGGGCGAAGTTGCGGCGGGTCCAATCGTTCAGCCCGGCCACGCGGAGCGCGGCGTCGGCGCCGCGGCGGTGGCGCAGGGCGCGGACGAGCAGCACCGACATGCGGTGGTCGGCGACGAGCGCGTCGCGCGCGGCGCGCTCGTAGCGGCTGCGCGCGCGCTCCGGACGCTCGGGGTCGCTGACGGCGATCGCACGCGCCGCGAGGCGGCCGGTGAGGAGCGCCTGGGCGATGCCTTCGCCCGTCATCGGGTCGCCGGCAGCCGCGGCGTCGCCGACGAACAGTGTGCGTCCGGCGGCGAGCACCGCGTCGTCGATGCCGGCGGGGATGGGCCACGCCTTGTGCGGCCCCTCGGGCCGGGCGGCGTCGCCCAGCACGGCGCGCACCTGTGGGCGGCGCAGCAACTCGGGCCACAACTCGTTCATGTGCCGCGTGGGAACGCCCCGCGCCCGCCGGATACCGAACCCCACGTTGGCGCGGCCGCCGGACACCGGGAACGACCACGCGTACCCGGGCAGCACGTCGGGTTCGAACCACACCCACATCGCGGTGGCGCGGGGCGAGACCCCGGTGAAGTACTGGCGGAAGGCGTGCCACTCACCCAGGTAGCCGGACCGGCTGTGACCGAGGGCCTTGCGCAGCGGCGACCACATGCCGTCCGCGCCGACCGCGAAGCGGGCGGTGACGGTGCCGATGCCGTCGACCTCCAGCTCGACGTGCTCGCCGCGATCGACGGCGGCGGTGAGCGCGTGGCCGTCGTGCACCTTCGCACCCGCGGCGCGTGCGACGTCGACCAGCGCCGCGTCGAGATCGACGCGGGGGGCCACCACCGCGAACTGGCCCCGGCCGCGGGGAAGAGGGAAGCGCACCGTGCGGCCGGACGGCCCCCGCACCATCACGTCGTCGGCGACGTGCCACGTCGGCACCGACGACGGACGCAGGCCGAGCGCCTCGAGGTGGCGCAGGGCGTCGACGGTCAGCCCGTCGCCGCAGCACTTGTCGCGCGGGAACGAGGCGCGGTCGACGACCACCACGTCGCGTCCGGCCCGTGCCAGCTCGATGGCGGCGGCCGCGCCTGATGGGCCTCCACCGACGACGACGACGTCGACGCGCACGGCTCCGGGTCAGGCCACCTTGCGCACTTCGTCGAAGCCCTCACGGAGGCACTCGATGAAGACGTCTCGGTCCGGGATGGCGGCGCTGTCCATGTTCACGCCGATGTGGAGGTCGTCGAGGTAGCTGACGAGCGTGACGTTGGCGGCCGCGCCGGTGAGCGGCCCGAAGGCCACCTGCGACTCGAGCGCGGCGCCCGCGAAGAACACCGGCACGGGGACGCCCGGCACGTTGCTCGTCACGAAGTCGACGCCCTTCAGCATCGACCCGAACAGCTGTGTGACGACCGCAGTGGGCAGGCGGTTGAGGATGCCGGCGATGGCGTCGGTGAACGTGAGCGCGGGTTCGTTGCGCTGGAACGCGACGAGCTCGCGGATGACACGCATGCGCTCGATCGGGTCGCGGATGCCGATGGGGATCAGGAAGCGGGCCGGCACGAACTGGTTGCCGGCCAAGGTCTCGGTGGTCTCGTCGCGGATGCTGATGGGCATCGTCGTCCGCAGCTGCTCGATCGTGTCGCCGTGGTGCTCGTGGTAGAGCCGCATGCCGCCGCACACCGCGGCGAGGAACGCGTCGTTCAGCTTGCCGCCCGCCGCCTTCGCCGCGTTCTTCGTCTCGTCGAGCGGCACGCTGATCGTGTCGAAGCTCACCGAGAGGGAGCGCTCGGTCATCACCGGGCTGTGCGGGGTCGTCGCCGGTGCGAGGATCCGCCCGGCCGACGCAGCGAGCTCGACGATCGAGCGCAGGTTCGCCGCAGGGCGGCGGACGGCACGCGTCGCCGACCCCACGGCCCGTCGGGCGATGCCGAGCTGGCGGCGCCGCTCGTGGCGCAGGGCCTCCAACGTGAGACCCCAGGGCGAGGGGTGCTCGGCCTCGGCCGCAGCGGGCGTGTGGCCCGGGTCGTCCGGCTCGCGCTCGAGGTCGAACAGCACCATCGCCAGCTTGATCGCGCCGACGCCGTCGGTGATCGAGTGGTGGAGCTTCTGGATGACGGCCGCCTTGCCGTCGGCCAGCCCCTCGACCACGGTGAACTCCCAGAGCGGGCGAGCCCGGTCGAAGCTCTGCATCCCGATCGGCTCGGCCAGGTCGAGCAGCGCGCGCCGGTCGCCCGGAGCGGGAGCGCGCACGCGGCGCAGGTGGTAGTCGAGGTCGAAGTTGGGGTCGAAGACCCACCGGGGCGGTGACGCGACGAGCGGTGCGCTCACGACCCGCTGGCGAAGCCGGGGGATGAGACAGGTGCCCCGCTCGACCCGGTCGCGCAGCCGCTCCTGGTCGGGCGGTCGGTCGAACAGCGAGACGGCCGTGATGGTCGAGCGCAGGAGCGGGTCCTTCTCGATGCCCCACATGAGGGCGTCGGAGTCACTCATGCGCCGCTCGAAGCGCATGTCGTCGGACATGGCCCCAACGCTAGTGGGGCGCCGTACCCCGCGACGCCGCGGAAGTCAGCAGTGAGCGCCCTCGCCCGGAACGTAGGTTCCCGAGAACCTGTCGACCGCGGTGTGGCCGTCGGCGATGAAGGTGCGCGTGCGCTGGGTCGTGACGGACGTGCACCCCGCGCCCACCGTCTTCTTGAACTGCGCCGACTGCGTGGCCTCGACCCATTTCGTCGAGTACAGGGTGACGGTGATGTCGGTGCCCGTGTAGCTCGTCCAGATCAGCACGCCGTAGGGGCTGGGGTTCTTGAGCTTGAGGTCGGGGTGCGGGTAGGCGAGCGTGGCCTCGCGCCCGTAGGGATAGCGGGTGATGTAGATCGTGTGGAACTGGTACTCGGGGATCTCGAGCCCGGCGAAGAAGGCGGCGTTGAAGGTGGTGGTGGCGAACTGCGACACACCGCCGCCGACGTCGGAGTCGAACTTGTTGCCCTCGCCGATGATGGGAGCGTCGACGAACCCGCGCGAGACGGAGCGCCGGCCGACGTAGTCGTTGACCGAGAACGTCTCGCCCGGCTCGATCACCGCGCCACGCACGTAGTCGGCCATCTTGTGGATGTTCGCCACGCGGGGCTGGCCCGCGGGGTGATGGGTCGTGAACGTCGCCACCACCTCCTTCACTCCGAGCTGGCTGGCGCGGGCGTCGTCCCGCTTGGGCCCGACGACGGAGAGCGGGAGCGCGAGCGATTGGCCCGGGGGCGGACGGTCGCGCAGCGCCCGGTGGACGAGGGCGACGGCCTCCGGCGCACAGCAGGCCGTGCCCGTCCGGCTCGGAACGATCGCGACGCCGGCCCCCGACACGCGGAACCCGGCGTCCACCGGTGCGTCGCCCGCACCCGAGAGCACCTTGGCGAGATCGTCGCGCACGGCCTGCGGGTCGGTCTGCACCACGAGTCGGTCGAAGGTCGGGACGGCGCGCATCCACGGCCGCATGATCGCGGGCGTGAGTGTGGCCTTGGCCTTGCCCGCGGTCACGCCGAGCGGGCGGCCCGCGAGCGTCTCCGCCTCGGCGGCGACGCGTCGCGCGTCGGCGAGGTCGAAGCGCGGGGGCACCGCACGGCGTCCGGCGGCGACCTCGAGCGGCACTCCACGCGTCGCCGCGTCGGGCATGGCCGACACGAGGGCGGCGCTGTCGACGCCGCGCCCGGCGCGTCCGCGCACGGCCACGATGCGCCCTTCCTTCACTGCGATCGAGGGCTCGACCGGTCGCCGGCGAGGACCCTTGTCGCGATCGAGAGCGACCAGATAGGTCGCGGTGCGGTCGACGCGAACATCGACCGGCACGCGTTGGGGCGAGAAGAAGCTCGTCGCCCAGTGCCAGACGCGGACGGGCAACGCTCCCGTGCGGCCGGTGTCGAGCGCGTGCTCGACCGTCGCCGGGCGGCGCACCTCGAGGCGGAGCGCGCGGGCGGGCACGGTGATCTGGTTGCCCGGCGTCCGCACCCGCACAGTGGCGTGCTCCTCGCGCGTGGCGACGCGGTCGACCGCGGCGGTCAGCTCGGCCCGGTCGAAGCCACCCACCGCGACACCTGCCACCTTCACGTTGCGCAGTACCCGGCTCGAGTGCAGCTGAAGATCGACGATCCAGGCGATCACGACCGCCAGCGCCAGCAGCGCGATTGCCGACAACCCGCGAACGACCGCGCGCGCCATGAGTGCACCCGGCACACGCCCGGCGGGCGCGTCGGTGGGCAACAGGTCGCTCTGGGAGGGGGCGGGTTCGTCGACCCGGGTGTGACTGGCCACGGACTCTTCCTCTGGGGGCACCGCGCGGACGTCACCAAGGGTTCAGGTGGAGACGACGCTCCGACGGGTGGGGACCTCTACGCTACCGCTCGGGTTGAGCAAAAGCACGATGCTGAGGTGCGGCGGCGCGTTCCACGCCGTCCGACCTGCGTCGGGGCAGCGTCACGCAGGGCAGCACGCCGCCACCGCACCTGGCGCGCGTTAGCGTCGGGTGATGCCCCGCGCTCTCATCACAGGCACCACGGGCCAGGACGGCCGCTACCTCGCACAGCTGCTCGTGGCCAAGGGCTACGACGTCTTCGGGATGGTCTCCGGGCAGGCGAACCCCAAGATCCAGATGGTGCAGGAAGAGACGCCCGAGCTCGAGTTCATCGAGGGCGACCTGCAAGACCTCTCGTCGCTCATCTCCGTCGTCGAGCTGGTGCAGCCCGACGAGGTCTACAACCTCGGAGCCATCAGCTTCGTTGCGCTCTCCTTCCGCCAGCCGGAGCTCACCGCCGACATCACCGGGCTGGGCGTCCTGCGCATGCTGGAGGCCATCCGCGTCATCGGCGGCGCCCAGGACAACAGCATCCGCTTCTACCAGGCCTCGTCGTCGGAGATGTTCGGGAAGGTGCGGGCGACGCCGCAGACCGAGAAGACGCCGTTCCACCCGCGCTCGCCGTATGGAGTGGCCAAGGTGTTCGGCCACTACACGACGGTCAACTACCGGGAGGCGTACGGCCTCCACGCCTCGTCGGGGATGCTCTTCAACCACGAGAGCCCACGTCGTGGGCTCGAGTTCGTCACCCGCAAGATCACCAATGGCATCGCGCGCATCAAGCTCGGCCTGCAGGACAAGCTCGTGCTCGGCAACCTCGAGGCGTCACGCGACTGGGGCTTCGCGGGCGACTACGTGGAGGCCATGTGGCGCATGCTGCAACAGGACGAGCCCGACGACTACGTGATCGCCACTGGCGAGACCCACACGATCCGCGAGTTCCTCAGCCTTGCGTTCGAGGCCGCCGGCTTCGACGACTGGAAGCCCTACGTCGGGTCCGACCCGCGCTTCGAGCGCCCCGCCGAGGTCGACGTGCTCATCGGTGACGCGACCAAGGCGCGCGAGAAGCTGGGTTGGGCGCCCAAGGTCGACTTCCCCGGCTTGGTGCGCATGATGGTCGAAGCCGACATCGCCGCCGAGGAGGCGCGCGACCACCACTGATGGTCGGTGTCGCGAGCGCGGGCCCGATCTTCGCCGACTACCTCGGCCTGCTGCGGCAGGTCCACGAGCACCTCCGGCCCGGCACCTACGTGGAGGTCGGGGTGCACGAGGGTGCGTCGCTCGCGCTCGCGGCGCCCGGGACGCGCAGCGTCGGCATCGACCCGACGCCCGCGGTGCGTGGCCCGCTCGGACCCGACACGACCGTCTTGCGCCAGACGAGCGACGTCGCCTTCTCCGGAGACGAGGTGTCGCGCCTGCTCGCGGGGCGGCCGATCGAGCTCGCCTTCATCGACGGTCTGCATCTCTTCGAGTGCGCGCTGCGGGACTTCATCGCCGTCGAGCGGCACTGCACGCCGGCGTCCACCATCCTCGTCCACGACTGCTACCCGCGCGACGAGGTGACGTCCGCGCGCGAACGCACGACGGTGTTCTGGAGCGGCGACGTGTGGAAGTTGGTGCTGTGCCTCGGCGAGCTCCGGCCGGAGTTGCAGGTTGCGGTCGCCGACGTCGCGCCGACGGGACTGGCGATCGTTCGCGGCCTCGACCCGACGTCGGAGGTCCTGTCCCGGCACTACGACGATCTGTGCGCCCGCTTCGTCGACCTCGGCTACGACGCGATTGCGGAGGACAAGTCCCGCCGTCTGCGACTCGTGCCGGGCGACTGGCCGACGGTGCGCGCGCTGCTCACGACTGGACAACAGTCGCACGCGGCTGCCGGGTGAGCGCTCTACACTTGCGATGACCCGATCGCCGTGTGTGGCGAGCTGAGTGAGGGAGGGAGGTGTCGTGCAGATGACGTCGAGAGCTCTTGTGACCCAGGCCGCCGAGCGCGTGCTGCGCTCCGTCCGCATCTGCCCGCCTCCCCGGTTGCGCTCCGACCCGTAGTCGGTCCGCGCCCGGAGGCCCCGAACGAGGAGTCTCCTTGTCCCATCAACCAGCACCGCCTCGACAACCAGCACCGCCTCAACAGCCAGCACGGCCTCAACAGCCAGCACCGCCTCAACCGCCGGCAGGACCTCAACCGCCGGCAGCACCTGATGTCCTGACGGCCTACGGCTGGGACGACCGGGTCGCCGCCCGGTTCACCCTGCTCGATGTCCCCGGTCACGTTCCGGGCCGCGTCGCCCGAGTTGACCGCGGCTCGTGCCTGGTCGCGACCGCGGATGGGCCCGTGCGCGCCAGCCCGTACACCCTCGCCTCGCGGCGGGCCGGGCTCGACACGGTTCCCGCCACCGGTGACTGGGTCGCGGTCACGGACGATCCCGACGAGGGCGTGGCCATCGTGGGCGTGGTGCCCCGGTGGTCGGCCATCGCCAGGAAGGACCCCGACGAGCGGGTGACGGTCGAGCAGGTGCTCGCGGCGAACGTCGATGTCTTCGCAGTCGTGTGTGGTCTCGACCGGTCGCTCGTCCAGAACCGCGTCGAGCGCATGCTCTCGGTCGCGTGGGAGAGCGGCGCGCTCCCGGTGGTCGTGCTCACGAAGGCCGATCTGGCCGCGGACCTCGCGGTCGTCGTGCGGGAGGCGCGCGAGGTCGCGGGTGTGGGCGTTTCGGTCCACGTGACGAGCGCGCGGTCTGGTGAAGGGATCGACGAGTTGCGCGCGCTGCTGCTGCCGACGCGCACGCTCGCGGTGATCGGTCCGTCGGGAGCCGGCAAGTCGACGCTCGTCAACGGGATCGTGGGCACCGACGTGCAATCGACCGGACCGGTGCGCGAGGCGGACGGGCGCGGCCGTCACACGACGACGACGCGCGATCTCGTTCGCGTTCCGACGGGCGGGGTGCTGCTCGACACTCCGGGCCTGCGCAGCCTTCCGCTCTGGGACGGCGCTTCGGGTGTCGCGAGCACCTTTGCCGACATCGAAGAGGTGGCTGCGGGCTGCCGCTTCCGCGACTGTCGCCACGAGCACGAGCCCGCCTGCGCGGTGCGCGCGGCGGTGGCGTCGGGTGCGCTCGCGCCTCGTCGCCTGGAGAGCTTCCACAAGCTGCACCGCGAGCTGGCGGCGCTCGAGCTCCGCCAGGACGAGCGCGCCCGCCGGGAGGCGTCGCGCCGCTTCGGTCGGATGACGCGCGACATCGGTAAGCAGAAGCCCGGCCGCGACCGCCGCTGACCCGGACGCGCTACCGCACGATCTCCATCAGCAGGCCGCGTTCATCGCGCTCGCCGCCTCCGAGCCGCTCCTCGTCACCCGTCGTCAACCGGCGCGCCGTCCAGAGCACGGCGTGCGCGTCGAGCACGTCGTCGGCTGCAGCACCCGGGAGCGACGCCGGCGCGACGCCTACGAGGGCCGTGCGTGCGGCCCGGCCTGCGGCGGTGCGCTTCGGATGGAGAAGGGGCGTACCTGCGATGGAGGCGAAGCACAGCTCGGGGTGCGCCTCCACGACCCGCGCCTGGCGCGACGGCGAGAGCAGGCCGTCCACCTCGTGGATCTTGGGGAGCAGGTTGAAGACCTGATGGGCGAGGCCCTTCCCGTCGACGGCACGCGAGCGTGCGTTGGCGTCCTCCCAGGTGGCGGAGCCGAGGGCGGCGCGTACCGGCGCCGGAAACACCGAGCTTCGGCGGGGCCCGAGGCGCCGGCGCGCCTCGACGTCGCAGCGCCGAGGCCCGCGCGCCGGCAGCCCGATCGGGATGTCGACCGCGACCGCGACCAGCTCGCCGCGCTCGACGCTCGCGACGAGCTCGCCGAACCAGGACACGACCGACACCGTCGGCGCGCCGCGACCGTCGACCCGGCCGACGGCAGCGACCCAGCCGCGCCGGCAGCCGTCGACGCCGGCGACGAGACGGGAGTCGGGCACCTGCTCAGTCTGTCGGCCCGCGACCGCGTCGGTAGCGTTGCGGGCCGTGCGAGCCCGAGCCGAGACCGTGCTCGAAGCCGGGCCGGACCGGGTGTTCGCGGTGTTGGCCGACCTGGGCACATGGCCCGCGTGGCTCGACGTCGTGGTGCGTGCCGAGCCCGACGGCGAAGGAGCGTGGCGCGTGCGCCTCGGCCTGTCGTTCGGGCCCGCGTCCGTCGGCTACGACGTGCGAATGGTTCGCGTCCCGGCACCCGTCCCGAACGACCCTGGAGGCCGTGAGCACTGCGATTCGCTGAGGTTCGAGCGCGACGAGAGCGACGGTCGGAAGGACCACTCGATGGTCGTCATCGACGTGCGCCTGGTTGCGACCGGAATGGTGACGAGGGCGACGCTGACGCTCGAGATCGACAAGCGCATCCCGATGCTCGGTCTCCAGCGGCAGCTCGACCGTCGCACCGCGCGTGCGACGCGACAGTTGCAACGGCTGCTCGACGAGCGGTGAAAGTGGCTCAGGCGGCCGAGCCGTACGGGCACCCGGACTGCTCGTAGCAGTCGGCGTGGTAGTGCTCGACGCGGTCCCAGGTGCCGTCGATGTACACGTTGGCGATGACCTGGAACGACTTGACCTTCGCCGCGAACTTCACCGGTGCGCCGCATGTGACGCACACCGCCGCGTTGCCTGCCTCGACGGGGCGGAGGACCGCCCTGCTGGTGAACTGGCTCTTGGTCGCCATCTTCTTCATATCGGCATGACCTGGGCGATTGTGAATGGATCGGGAGCGAAAATCGGCCGCCAGTCTGCGCGATCCCAGGTCACGCGTGGGGGATGCACCCGGGCCGCTGGTTGACACGCACGTCAGGTCATGTGAGATTGCCGGTGCCGGGGTCAGGGGTGCGTCCGCCGTGCACCCCGCCCCGGCACTTTCGTGCCCAGACGGGCCGCCTCGCGCACGAGCGAGCGCACGTCGTCTTCGTCGGCGCCGGCGCTCACCAGCCCTTGGATCAGGGTTTCGACGCGCTCGGCGCGCTCCTCGGTGCGCGCCGCGGTCGGGGCGGTGACCGCGGTGACGACGATGAGGCACGCGACCGCGGCCGCGGTGACGAGCCCGAACGTGAGCGCCACCGCGTTGTTGTCGGCGACCGAGCCGATGATCATCCCCGCGATCCCGCCCACGCACACGACGATGACGGCGCCGCGAACTGCACCCGGTGTCACGGAAGCATCATCCCGCGCGCCTCCGCCGCCGCTGCTTCGGCGCGCTTCACATGGGAGCTGCTCACAGTCCGGGTTCCTCGCCCAGCTCGCGCAGGGCGGTCGCCAGCGCGGCGCGCAGGCGGCGGGTCGCGTCGGCCCCCAGATGGGCGACCAGTCCCTCGCCCTTCCGGTCGCGCTCCTCCACGGTGACGAGGACGCGCAGGTCGCCGCACCCGTCGCAGTCGTCGTTGACGGCGACCACCCAGTTCATCGCGGCCTTGTCCTCGTCGGCCGGGTGGTCGTCGGTCCCCTCGTCGATGAACTTGCGCACGGGCCGAGGGTACCGTCGGGTCGCCGGTAGGATCGGTTGGGATGGCGACGCAAGCATGACGACGCACGCATGACGACGCAGGAAGGTCCGACCGAGTCGTTCGGAGCCAACGCCTGGCTCGTCGACGAGATGCACGAGCGCTATCTCGACGACCCCAAGTCGGTGGCCGAGAGCTGGCGGGACTTCTTCGCCGACTACAGCCGTGACGGCGGTGACCGGGTCGGTGACAGGACCGCCGCGCCGGCGACGGAACCGCGCCCCGTCGCCGAACCGCCGCGGCCGTCGGCCCCGCCCGCCGCCGGGCCGGCCGCCGAACAGCAGGTCCCGCCGTCCGCCTCACCCATCCGGGGCGCGGCGGCTCGCATCGTCGCCAACATGGAGGCCTCGCTCGCGGTGCCCACGGCCACGAGCGTCCGCGACGTGCCGGCGCGCCTGCTCGAGGTCAACCGCAAGGTGGTCAACGGCTATCTCTCGCGCACCGGCGGCGGCAAGGTCAGCTTCACCCACGTGATCGGCTACGCGATCGTCCGGGCGGTCGAGGACGTCCCGGTCATGAACTCGTCGTTCAGCGAGGTCGACGGCAAGCCCATGGTGACCCGGCACGAGCACATCGGCCTCGGCCTGGCCGTCGACGTCGAGAAGAGCGATGGCTCGCGGACCCTGCTCGTCCCCTGCATCAAGGACGCCGACACCCTCGACTTCAAGGGCTTCTGGACCGCGTACGAGGAGATCATCCGCAGGGTGCGCGGCAACAAGATCTCGCCCGACGACTTCACTGGCACGACGATCAGCATCACCAATCCGGGCACGATCGGCACCGTCCACTCCGTGCCGCGCCTGATGCCCGGCCAGGGCCTCATCGTCGGCGTGGGCGCGCTGGCGTACCCGGCCGAGTACGAGGGCGCCGACCCCCAGATGCTGGCCCAGCTCGGTGTCTCCAAGGTGATGACGCTGACGTCGACCTACGACCACCGCATCATCCAGGGGGCGGAATCGGGACTGTTCCTCAAGCGCGTCCACGAGCTGTTGCTGGGGGCGGACGGGTTCTACGACGACGTGTTCCGCTCGATGGGCGTGCCCTACGAGCCCGTGCGGTGGCGGCGCGACGTCAACCCCGGCGACTCCGAGCAGGTCCGCGAGGAGAAGCAGGTCCATGTCCAGACGCTCATCAACATGTACCGGGTGCGCGGGCACCTGATCGCCGACCTCGACCCCCTCCGCTGGAAGGAGCCGCACACCCACCCCGAGCTCGATCCCGCGACCTACGGGCTCACCATCTGGGACCTCGATCGCGAGTTCTTCACCGACGGTGTGGCGGGACGGACGCACATGACCCTCGGCGACCTGCTCGGCGTGCTGCGCGACGCGTACTGCCGGCGCGTCGGCGTCGAGTACATGCACATCCAGGAGCCCGACCAGAAGCGGTGGATCCAGGAGCACGTGGAAGGGGTCAAGACCACGCTCTCCGTCGACGAGCAGCTCCACATCCTCGACCGGCTCAACGCGGCGGAGGCGTTCGAGCGCTTCCTCAACACGAAGTACGTCGGGCACAAGCGCTTCGGGCTCGAGGGTGCCGAGAGCGCGATCCCGATGATCGACGAGGTCCTCGACCAGGCCGCGCAGGCCGGGTGCGTGGAGGCGGTGATGGGCATGGCCCACCGCGGCCGGCTGAACGTGCTCGCCAACATCGTGGGCAAGTCGTTCCGGCAGATCTTCAAGGAGTTCGAGGGCGACATCGACCCCGACACGACCCAGGGCTCCGGCGACGTCAAGTACCACGTCGGGTCGTCGGGAAAGTTCGTCGGGAGGTCGGGCGGGGAGCTGCCGGTTACGCTTTCGGCCAACCCCTCGCACCTCGAGGCGGTCGACCCGGTCGTCGAGGGGATGGTGCGGGCCAAGCAGGACCTGATCGGCGACCCTGCGGCGTTCAGCGTGCTCCCGCTCGTGATCCACGGCGACGCGGCGTTCGCGGGCCAGGGCGTCGTGGCGGAAACCTTCAACCTCTCGAACCTGAAGGGCTACCGGGTGGGTGGCACCGTCCACCTGGTGATCAACAACCAGGTGGGCTTCACCACCAACCCCGACGCGGCGCGTTCGTCGGAGTACGCAACCGACGTGGCGAAGATGGTGCAGGCGCCGATCTTCCACGTGAACGGCGACGACCCCGAGGCGTGCGTGCGTGTGGCGAGGCTGGCCTTCGGGTTCCGCGAGGCGTTCCACAAGGACGTCGTCATCGACATGTGGTGCTACCGCCGCCACGGCCACAACGAGGGCGACGACCCCAGCTACACGCAACCCCAGATGTACCGGCGCATCGAGAACCGGCGCTCGGTGCGCAAGCTCTACACCGAGACGCTGATGACCCGCGGCGACATCACCCTGGATGAGGCGGAGAAGTCGCTCGAGAGCTTCTCCGCGCGGCTCCAGACCGGTCTCGACGAGACGCGTCAGACGGCCCCGCCCAAAGGCACCATCGCGCGCGAGCCGTCGCCGTCGATCGGCGTGCTGCCGCACGTCGAGACCGGCGTTGCGAGCGCGACGCTCGACCTCGTGGCCGCGGCGCTGCACGAGCCGCCTGAGCACTTCACCGTGCACCCGAAGCTGGCGAAGCAGCTCGAGACGCGCAAGCAGCTCTACGCGGAGGGTCAGGTCGACTGGGCGCTCGGGGAGGCGCTCGCCTTCGGAACGATCCTTCTGGGGGGCACCGACATCCGCCTCTCGGGGCAGGACACCCGTCGGGGAACCTTTTCGCAACGCCATTCCGTGCTCGTCTGCTACGACACCGGGGTCGACTACACACCCCTCAGCCACCTGAGCACCGACCAGGGCCGGTTCCGGGTGTACGACTCCCTGCTCTCGGAGTACGCCGCGCTGGGCTTCGAGTACGGCTACTCCGTCGTGGCGAAGGACGCGCTCGTCGCGTGGGAGGCACAGTTCGGCGACTTCGTGAACGGCGCCCAGATCGTGATCGACCAGTTCCTCGTGGCGGCGGAGGACAAGTGGCAGCAGACGTCGGGGCTGGTCCTGCTGCTGCCGCACGGCTACGAGGGACAGGGGCCCGAGCACTCGTCGGCGCGCGTCGAGCGCTTCCTCACGATGTGCGCGGAGGACAATGTCCAGGTCGTCAACTGCACGACTGCCGCGCAGTACTTCCACGTGCTGCGGCGTCAGGTCATCAGGAGCGTGCGCAAGCCCCTGATCATCTTCACCCCGAAGTCGTTGCTACGCGCCCGCCAGGCGCGCTCGCGAATCGAGATGTTCACGCGCGGCTCGTTCGAGGAGGTGCTCGACGATCCCACCTACGTCGACGGTGCCGGTGACGCGACGGCGGTGGAGCGGGTGGTGCTGGCGACCGGCAAGGTGGCGTACGACGCCATGGCCAAGCGCGACGCCGACCAGCTCCCGGTTGCGGTCGTGCGTGTCGAGCAGCTCTACCCATGGCCCGAGGCGCAGATCGCCGAGGTGCTGGCGCGCTACGAACGAGCGTCGCTGGTGATCTGGCTCCAGGAGGAGCCCGAGAACATGGGCCCGTGGTCGTTCGTGCACGGCCGCCTGCACCGCCTGCTGCGCGACGACTTCACCCTGCGCCACGTGAGCCGCCCCGAATCAGGCAGCCCGGCCACCGGCAGCTCGACCGTTCACCAGCAGGAGCAGGAGCAGCTCGTGGCGCGGGCGCTCAGCGGCTGACGTCGGGCGAACGCAGCGGGAACCCCACGACCGACTCGAGCTCGCCGATGGCGGCGTCGGGATCGTCGACCTTGATCGTGGTCATGCCCATGGCGCGGGCGGGCTTGAGGTTGCCGCCGATGTCGTCGAGGAAGACGGCCTCGCGCGGCTCGATCGCGAGCTGCTCGCACGCGAGCTCATAGAAGCGCGGGTCGGGCTTGCGCACCCCGACCTTGCTCGACTCGACGACGACGTCGAACAGATCCGCGAGCAGACCCTCGTGCGCCGCGGCGGCCCCGTCGTCGGCGCGCACCCAGTTGTTCGTGAGGCACGCGGTCTTGAGCCGCTCGTGGCACCGGCGCACCGCCTCGACCATGGCGGGCCGCACATCGCCGGCCAGCAGCGCCATCACCTCGCGGGCGTCGACCTCACCGCCGGCCGCCCGCGCCTCGCCTTCGTAGAGGCGGCAGAACGCGTCGAAGGACACGTGGCCGCGCTCGAGCTGCGCCCACGCGTTCTCGTCGGGACGGGTCGAGTTGAGCCGCCGGAGGAACCCGTCCGCCAAGCCGCGCTCGCGTTCGTAGCGGGCGAACGCCTCGAACGGGCTGGAGAGGATCACCCCGCCGAAATCGAAGAGTGCGGCCCGGATCACGGGGGAGAAAGTAGCATCGAACGCACATTCGACGACGTGGTCGACCGCGCTCACCGGCGCTCACCGGGCCAGTCGCGTTGCGCCGACGGTCAACAGTGCCGACACCCACCTCAGGTAGCTTGCAACGAATGGCACGCCGCGTTGTCGTCGACGGTTCGAACCTCGCCACCGAGGGTCGATCGCTACCGAGCCTCGCGCAGCTGAACGATGCGGTGCGCGCCTTCGGCGAGGAGCACGTGGGCGACGACGTGATCGTGGTCGTGGATGCGTCGTTCGGCTACCGGATCGACGAGTCGGAGCGCAAGGAGTACGAGCAGGCCGAGCTGGCGGGCGCGATCGTCTCGCCTCCTGCCGGCGCCATCGGTCGAGGTGACGGGTTCCTGTTGCAGATCGCCGACCGCACCGGCGCGACCGTCCTCTCCAACGACTCGTTCCAGGAGTTCCACGGTGAGTACCCCTGGCTGTTCGCCGACGGTCGTCTGATCGGCGGCAAGCCGGTGCCCGGCGTGGGATGGATCTTCACGCCCCGCACACCCGTGCGCGGCGCGAGGAGCCGCATGTCGGTGCAGGACGCCAAGGCGTCGAAGGGCAAGGCCAAGGAGGCCAAAGAGGAAAAGGAGGTCAAGGAGAAGGTCGTCTCGAAGGCCAAGCCCAAGGAGAAGGCCAAGCCCAAGGAGAAGGCCAGGCCGGTCGTCGACGTCATCGCAGAGGCGACGGCCGACGCGATCGCGCCGGCGCGCGAGAAGCGCAGACGTCGGCGCGACAAGGCGCCCGCCGATCCCGTGAACGAGCCCCTCCCGTTCATCACGTTCATCGCGAACCATCCCCTGGGCAGCGAGGTCGAGGGGGCGGTCGACAGCTTCGCCTCGCACGGCGCGTTCGTGAGCGTCGACGGCGCCCGCTGCTACGTGCCCATCAGCGGCCTGGGCGCGCCATCGCTCCGAAGCGCGAAGGAGGTGCTCAGTCGGGGCGAGACGCGCACGTTCGTCGTGCAGGCGCTCGACCCGCCCCGCCGCGGCATCGAGCTCGCGTTGCCCGGTCTGGCCCAGGTCGCGGGTGTGCCGACCGAGGAGACGGTGGCCGCGGAGATCACCGAGGCCCGCCCGCAGAAGGGCCGGCCGTCGACCAAGAAGAAGGCGGCGGCGCCGGCGAAGAAGCACGCGCCCGGCGAGGTCACGGCCCCCGGGCTCGCCAGGGCGGGCAAGCGGCCGGCCGCCAAGCAAGCCGCAGCCAAGCAAGTGCCAGCCAAGCAAGTGGCAGCCAAGCAAGTGGCAGCCAAGAAAGTCGCCAAGAAAGCGGTGGCCAAGAAAGCAGTTGCCAAGAAAGGGGTGGCCAAGCAGGCGGTGGCCAAGAACGCGGTCGCCAAGAAGCGGGCGGACAAGGCGACCGCCAAGCAGGCGGCGGCGCCCCGGAAGAAGGCGGGCGCCAGGTCGACGCCGTGACGCGCAGGGAGCCACGGCGTCCCGTGGCTCCCTCGCTCCCCCCCGGGAACGAGGCTTCTGGATCGGTTGTCCATCCTCACACTTAGTGGTGAGGCGACTACGAAGCGCGACAACAGGATGGGTGGTCGGGCGAGCGCGGGCAATAGGTCCTCGGGCTCATTCGAGCCCGGGCTACGAGCGCTCGGCTGGCGCGGGTCGCTCCCGGAGCCGGGCGACGATGCGCTCGACCACGTCGGGAGGCTGGACGCCGGGGAGCAGGAACCGCCCGTCGAGCAGCCAGGCGGGCGTGCCGGTGACGCCGACCCGCTCGGCGGCCGCCATGGACGAGTCGACCGCGCCACCCGCCTCGCCGGCCTCGACGGCCCGGCGCACCTCGAAGGCGTCGGCGCCCGCGCCGGCGACCAGGTCGTCGAGCACGTCGGGGTCGCCGAGCGAGCGGCCCGCCACGAAGTGGGCGGTGAACAGGGCGCCGTCCAGGGCCTCGAAGGCGGCGGGCCAGCGGCGGCGCACCAGCTCGGCCGTCTCCAGCGCGCGCCGGGTGTTGGGCACGTGCTCGGGCCGTCGAAACTCCAGCCCGACCGCCGCGCACTCCTGCGCGATGCGCCGGTACATGCGGTCGGCCTCCGCGTACCGAGCGCCCCAGCGCTCGCGAAGCGACAGGCCCTCGGGCGGGATCTCCGGGTGGAGCTCGAACGGGAGCGCGGTGATGCGCACGCCGAGGCGACGGAGCAGGGCCGACCGGTCCAGGCCGACGTAGCACCACGGGCAGAGGTAGTCGCTCCAGAGCAGCGCGTCCATCGGGCCTAGGCTCGCACGCGGATGCGGATCGCCACCTGGAACGTGAACTCGCTCAAGGCCCGTCTCCCACGCGTGGAGGAGTGGTTGGCCTACGCGCAGCCGGACGTGCTCTGCATGCAGGAGACGAAGGTCGCCGACGTCTCGGCCCTCGGGTACGAATCGGCCTCCTGCGGCCGGGGCCAATGGAACGGCGTCGCCATCCTCAGTCGTGTCGGCATCGACGATGTCGTCGCCGGGTTCACCGATCGGACCGAGGGCGAGGTCGACGAGGCCCGTCTGTTGTGGGCGACGTGCGGGCCGGTGCGCGTCGGGAGTGTCTACGTGCCGAACGGCCGCCAGGTGGGAAGCGAGCATTACGCGGCGAAGCTCGAGTGGCTGGCGCGCCTGCGCAAGCACGTCGAGCTCTCCTACGAGCCGTCACAACCACTGGTCCTGTGCGGTGACTTCAACGTGGCGCTCGAGGACCGCGACGTGTGGGACGCGACCAAGCTGCACGGTGGCACGCACGTCAGCCCGCCCGAGCGAGAGGCGGTCGGGGCCATGATCGAGTGGGGCCTCGTCGACGTGCTGCGCCGTCACTACGACGACGACCGGCTCTACTCGTGGTGGGACTACCGCGCCGGCGACTTCCACCAGCACCGGGGCCTGCGCATCGACCTCGTGCTGGCGACCGAGGTGCTCGCGGGCCGCTCCACGTTCGCGCTCATCGATCGCTTCGCGCGGAAAGGCAAAGGCCCGTCCGACCACGCCCCGCTGCTCGTCGACTTCGACGTCTGAGGTGCCGGCGGCGTCAGAGCACCCCGCGCCTTTGCAGTGAGCGGAAGGTCAACCACCCGGGCAGGATCGGGATCCAGTAGGTGACGAGGCGGAAGGTCAGGACTCCGGCGATCGCGGGGCCGTGCGCGACACCCACGGCCGTGAGCCCAGCGACCAGCGCCGCCTCCATGGCACCCAGCCCTCCCGGTGTGGGGCTGAACGAGGCCACCGCGGCGCCCCCCAGGTAGACGGCGAACACGTGCACCATCGCGACGTCGGCGCCGAACGCCTTCAGCGACGCGGCAAGCGCGAGCGCGTAGGACGCGGTCAAGAGGGCCGAGCCACCGAACAGCTCGGCCGCCTTCGCGGGACGGCGGAGCACGTCGCCGAGGCTGCGCGTGGCTCGGAGCATGGGCGCCACGAGTCGACGCCGGCTGTGCGGTGACCGGAGCGCGAGCCCGAAGCCGGCGAGGGCCAGTACGACCGCGACGAGCACGGGCCAGCCGCGGGGCAGCTTCGTGTCGCCCACGTCGCTCCTGCTCACGAGCGCCAGCGCGACGACCAGGCCGGCGACGTGGACGACGATGCCCGCCACCGTGTTGAGGGCGACCGCGCCGACGGCCTCGGCGCGGTCGATGCCGGCGTTCACGAGGTAGCGCACGTTGATGCCGATCCCGCCGATGCTCCCCGGCGTGAGCCGATTGGCGAACGAGCTCGCGACCTGTACCGCGATCGTGCGCAGGAGCACCAGAGGCTGGGAGACGGCCGCCATCTGGCCCAGCGCCGCCCCGACATAGGTCACCGCGGAGAGGACGGCTGCGACCGCGAGCCAACCCCAGCGCGCCGAGCGGAGGGCGTCGGTCGTCTGCCGCAGCTCGGCGACCTGGGGTAGCAGGAGGTGCACCGCGACCCCGAGGACGAGGACGGTGACGAGCGTCCTCAAGCGGAGGCGCGTGAGCTGCTCGGGCTGCGGCAGGTCGACGTCCAGCGCCTCGGCGGCCTGGCGCCGCAGGTCGACGAGCAACCCGGGACGCGCCTTGAGGTCCTGACGGGTCGCGGTCGAGAGCGCGAGCGGCTGGATGAGCGGGAGCGCGTCGCGGACCGCGTCGGCACCCAGACCGGAGACAGCAGACGCGATCGCGCGTTGAGGCCCCACCAGCGTGGAGAGCGATGCGAGCAGCTCGGCGACGTCCTGCGCCAGGCGCCGGTCGCTCGCGGCCGACTCCGCGAAGCCGAAGTCGATGATCCACGGCCGCCCGTCGTCGCCGACGAGCACGTTGGCGCGCCGCAGGTCGCGGTGCGCGAGCCGGGCGAGACGGAGACGTGCGACCTGGTCCCACAAGGACGCGAGCAACCAGTCGTCGATGTCGTCGGCGGGGAACGTGTCGAGCGCGCGGCCGATCACGCGGCGTTCGGCCAGAAGCGTGTCACCCGGTCCGGCGTCGATCGCCAGAACCACCGCGGGCGTCTGCACACCCGCGCGCTCTGCGAGCAGCGAGACATAGGCCTCGTGCTCGATCTCGCGTTTCGGTGTCGTGAACGGCGCTTCGTCCTCGAGCTCGCGGTAAACGAGC
Organism: Actinomycetota bacterium; assembly: GCA_005888325.1. Taxonomy (NCBI): domain Bacteria; kingdom Bacillati; phylum Actinomycetota; species Actinomycetota bacterium. The sequence continues at coordinate 5,706 of VAWU01000027.1, read as the reverse complement.
GAGCGCCACGCCTTGAACAGCGCGTCAGCGTCGCGCTGCTCGCGGCCGACGACCTTGACGAAGAGTTCGTCACCGTCATGGGTGGTCACGAAGAAGGGGGTGGAGCCCCGGGCGTCGACCGCGGCCGGCGTCACGGCGACCGGACCGAACCCGGCGCGCATGAACGCGGCGCCGATCTCGCTGACGGACGGCCGGTGGCCGGGCGCGCCGAGCAGCAGGTGGACGAGGGCGCCGAGGGCCCACCCGAGGGCGGCGCCGCCGATCACGTCGATTGGAAGATGGGCGCCGACGTACATGCGGCCGACCGCGACCAGGGCGACGAGGACCCAGGCCGCGCGCCGCGCGGCCCGGGGGAGGTGGGGGCCGGCGGCGGTGGCGAGGGCGGCGGCGACGGCGACGTGACCCGATGGGAACCCGAAGCCGTGCGCGGGCGCGCCGCGCAGGACGACGTCGTGGAGCAGGTCGGCGGGACGGCCCTCGGCGACCATCCGCTTCACCGCGATCGCCCCCAGCCACGCGCCCACCCCGCTGATTGCGAGATCGCGAGCCATACGCGGCCTTCGCGCAAGCAGCGCGACGGCCGTGGCGACGATGATCGCGGGGAACGCGCCCGCCTGCATGATCGTCTTCAGCAGGAACGACACACCGTCGGGAAGGTCGTTGACGACGCGGAAGATGTCCTTCTCGAGCGTCCCAACGCGCCCGCGGTTGGCGGCGAGCGCGCCCAACGCGAGCACGGTGATGCCGACGACGACGCGCAGGATGTCGCCCGGGTGGCGCACCGCGTACGCGGCGACACCATCGTCGGGCGCGTGCGACCGATCGGTCACTGCGTGGCGTCGGTGCGCGGTGCGCCCAGCAGCAGGCGGGCCAGGCCGCCGCACGCCACCCCGAGGCCCGCGCCGCCCACGACGTCGAGCGGCAGGTGGGCGCCCACGTACATGCGGAGCAATCCGACGATGGCGGCGAGCGCGACCAGGGCGATGCGCGCCCGGCGGCCCAGATAGGGCCACGCGGCGACGGTGAGCGCGCAGATCACGGCCACATGTCCCGAGACGTAGCCGAGGCCGCCCGCAGGCGCGCCTCGAATGTGGGTGTCGTGCACGAAATCGAAGGGCCGGCCGCGCTCGACGAAGTGCTTGACCACCTTTGCCAGCACGTACGTGCTCAAGCCCGCGATCGCGAGCGTGGCAGCCAAGCGGAAGCGCCGGGCGACGAGCGCGACGACGGCGGTGATCGGCACGACGAGGAAGTTGCCGAGCTGCATGAAGATCCAGGCCGGCACGGGGTAGATCGTCGAGGGCAGGTCGTTCACTGCCTGGAACACGCGCTTCTCGGTGTCCGAGAGCGAGTCGGCGTGCACGGGGATGGCGCTCAGCAGCAGCACGCCTCCGCCGATGACGACGACCAGTGCGTCGCTCCAACGCCGTGAGGATTTGCGGTCGTCCATCGCGGCGGCATGCGTGCGAGCCATTCCGAGCGGAACAGTAGTCACCGGATGCGCGAGGCTGACGGCCGAGATGGACGCAGAGACCGGGATCGACGGCGAGTCCCCTGCCCCGGCCCGAGCACCGAAGAGCAAACGGCGGCGCGTGCTGCAGGCCTTCTTCTCGCTCGCGCTGGTCGTCGCCATCTTCGTGTTCGTCCTGCCGCAGGTGGCCGACTTCTCGAAGGTGTGGTCCGACATCCGGGCGATGACGTGGGTGGAGCTGTCCACCCTCGTCGCCATCGCGGTCTGGAACCTCGCCACCTATTGGTTCGTCTGGGTCGCATGCTTGCCCGGCCTCACATTGGGCCAGGCCGCGGTGGCGACAGAGGCGTCGACGGCCGTGTCCAACACGGTGCCGGGAGGCAGCTATCTCGCGGTGGCCATCACGTACGCGATGTTCCACTCGTGGGGCTTCCGCCGGTCGGTGATCACGCTCGCGCTGCTCGTCTCGGGGATCTTCAACAACTTCGCCAAGCTCGCGGTGCCCGTGCTCGCGCTCGCGTTCCTCGCCCTGCAGGGAAACGTGACCGCGGGGCGGGCGACAGCCGGCCTGTTGGGCATCGGCGCGCTGATCGCGGCGGTGATCGTGTTCGTCCTGGCCCTGCGCACCGAGCGGTCCGCGGCGCGCATCGGCAACACGTCGGCGCGAACTGCGTCGTTCTTCACCCGTCTCCTGCGCCGGCCACGTCCGACCGGGTGGGACATCGCCGTCATCCGCTTTCGGGAGAAGACGATCGACCTGCTACGCGCCCGCTGGCACGTGATCACCGTGACCACGCTCATGAGCCATCTGTCGCTCTATCTCGTGCTCCTCGTCACCCTGCGCAACATCGGGGTGTCGGAGGCGGAGGTCAACTGGGCCGAGGTGCTCGCCGCGTTCGCCTTCGCCCGACTGGTCACGGCCATCCCGTTGACACCGGGCGGTCTCGGCGTGGTCGAGCTGGCGTTGACGACCACGTTGGTCGCGGCCGGCGGCGACAAGGCGCAGGTGGTGGCGTCGGTGCTCGTCTACCGGGTGCTGACCTACGTGCTGCCGATCCCGATCGGCGTGGCGTGCTACGCCGCGTGGCCCCGGATCACCCGCTGGAAGCGCGAGCCCCAGGCCTCGGGCGGGCCGGCCGTCACCACTGTTTCGAGCCGATGAGTGGCGGCGCATCGAGCCCGTCAGAGGCTGTGCCGTTCACAAGCTGTGCCGTTCAGAAGCTGAGACGGCCGTGGCTCTCCTTGCGCAGCTTGGCGTCGAGCGTGTCGCGCGAGATGAACGACAGCGCGAGCGTCGCCTCGTTGGCGAGGGCTCGTCCCTCTTCCCCGAGCCGGAACCGGTAGGCCGCGCAGCCGCCGGCGAAGCGGTAGTAGCGCGTGCTCCTGAACCCCGGCGTCACCACCTCGATGCGCTCGAAGCGGCGGGTGCCCGCCTCCTCCGACGGGATCTCCGTGGCTCCCGACGTGTCGCAGCTGGAGGTGAAGGTCACCTCTAGGGCCCGGGCGCCCGCCCGGTCGGAGCTCAGCGTGAAGCGGGCGCGACCGCTCTCGATGTCGACGCTGAACACGCTCCAGCCCGCCGGCAACGAGCGGATGCACGGCACCCGGTCGGCCCGGGGCACGGCCTGCGCCTCGAGGACGAGCGCGTTGAAGTTGGCGTCGAGCGAGCACATGGGCGTCGAACGGCTTTCGGTGCCGCACGCCGCGGGCACGACGGCCATGACGAGCGCAACGGCTGCAAGCGAAGCCCGACGTCGCAGCATCACGGAGAGACGAGCTTCACAGCAGCCGCGTCGAGCTGAGGAGGCCGAGCAGGAGGACCAGGGTGACCAGCGCACCGCCGAGGACGGCCGACCACAGACCGATGCGGCGCACGCTCCAGCGTTGGATGCTCACCGGCGCCCGGTACGGCGCCAGCCGGCGAAAGTCGCGGATCAGGTCGCGGCTGTCCTGTCGGAGCTCACCCCGCAGCTGGCTGGGTGACGTGATCTTGTAGGTCGAGGCGAACGCCTCGGAGATCTCGACGGGCGTGAACTGCAGGACGGCGCGGGAGTAGACGCGTTGCGCGTCGCTGCGTAGGGCGAGCGTGAGCATCATGTTGGCGAGGTCGACGGCCTGGCGCCACGGAGACGGCCGCACCTCTCCGAAGGCAACGTCGATCAGGATGACCCGGCCGTCCTGCACGAGGAGGTTGGAAGGCTTGATGTCGCGGTGCGCGAGGCCCGCGTCCCAGAGTGTGCGCACGACGCGCAGCGCCTCGTCGATCATCGCGTCGTCGACTTCGAGATCACCGATCTCACGCGCGCCGGCCATGAACTCGGTGACCAGCAGGTACTCGCGTTCGGGGGTGATCTCCACGAAGCCGTACGGCTCGGCGCTCGGCACCGACGCGGCCTGCATGAGGCGCAGGAGGTAGTCCTCGTACTGCACCAGCCGGCGCACGGTGGAGAACGTGCTCTCGTCCTCGAGGCGACCGTAGAGAAGCGTCCGGCCGAGCTTGTACCAGCGGTCGGCGCGCAGGTGGGTCGCGGCGTAGAGCTTCCCGAACAGCACGGTGTCGGCTTCGTCGTCGACGACGATGCGCAGCGGCGTGGAGCCCGCCGAGCCCGCCAGCCCGAATGGCCGCACCTCGCTCACCTCGATGCCGAGCTGGTCCTCGAGCGCGTGGCGGATGGCGTCGCCCCGGGGGCCGTCGACGTCGAGGTGGGCGGCCTTGCCGCGCCCGAACGTCACCGGAAAGACGTCGTTCGGTGTGAGCAGGCGGAACGCCACGAGCGGCACCGCCACCCCGATGATCACGCCGATGACCACGTCGGTAGGGTGGTCGACCGCGAGGTAGAGGCGCGAGACGCCGAGTGACCCGATGAGGAGGCCGCTCACCCACTTGGCCGACTGGCGCCAGCTCCCATGGGGCACGAGCGTGTACGTGAGCCCGAGCAGCACGACCGCCAGATCGGCGACCGGGCGCGACGGGTGCGCGAAGCCCTCCCAGCCTCCGATGATCTTGACGCCGAGCGGGCGCGGCCGGTGGATCAGGACGGCCAGCGCGCCGGTGATGGACTTCACGAGGAGCAGTGAGCCCACGAAGACCAGGGTGTGACGGAAGCGGCGGAACGCGATCGGAACGAGGATGGCGGGCCACGCGAGGATCCGCACCGTCCAGTCCGAGCCCAGCGCGTGGACCCCTCGCATCAGGCTCGTGAGCCAGGGAGTGCGCCACCTCTCGATCGTGCGCAGGATGCCGGTGTCGAGTCGCTCGAACGGCGAGGTGATCACGCCGTTGGTAATCAGGACGAGCAGCCAGAAGATCACCGTCCCGACCGCCAGCCAGAACCAGTAGCGGCCGCTGCGGCGCAGGTCGCGCGGCAGAGGCGGAGGCTCTCCGGAAGGACGACGGCGCCGGCGGGTGACGCTGACGGCTCCCTCGGGGAGCCGGCCGGGAGCGTCGACGTCTCGGAGCGATCGAGCCTGTTCTGTCCTCACGACTGGAAAAACCCTCCCGTCGGGGCCGAATGTACTCTGCGCCCGCGAGACGGAGACGACCGACGATGCGCACGCAGTTGCTGTTCGGAGGGCTGTCGGTCGCGCTCGTGGTGGCGGCCTGCGGGTCGGACGGTCGGCCGAGCACCACCGCGCCGAACGCGGCTGCGATCACGGTTGCATCCGTCAACTTCTCCGAGAGCGAGACGTTGGCCGAGATCTACGCACAGGTGCTCGAGCGCAACGGTTATCCGGTCCGGCGCGCGCTCGACCTGGCGTCCCGCGAGGTCGTGGAGCCCGCGCTCGAGCAGGGCGTCGTCGACCTCACGCCCGAGTACCTCGGCACCATCCTGGCGTTCGTCGATCCGCACGCGAGCGCCGCGCGGCTCGATCAGGCCGGGATGCACGCCCGGCTGCAGGCCGCGCTCGCGCCGCGGGGCATCGACGTGTTGGCCGCCGCGCCCGCCGCGAACCAGAACGGGCTCGCGGTCACGCGCGCCACGGCCCAGCGCCTTCATCTGGCCACGGTGAGCCAGCTCGCGCCGCATGCGGGATCGCTCGTGCTCGGCGGCCCCCCGGAGTGTCCCGAGCGCCCCTACTGCCTGCCCGGCTTCGCGTCGACGTACGGTCTGCGGTTCAAGGCGTTCCGCCCGCTCGACACCGGCGGCCCGCGGACGGTCGCGGCGTTGGAAGGCGCGGAGATCGGCGTCGGCGTGCTGTTCACCACCGACGCCACGTTGGGCGGGCCCGACCCC